>NZ_LN889947.1 GCF_900009145.1 Planktothrix tepida PCC 9214 | reverse complement strand
GAGTATATATCAGACGTTCCGATGGTACAAAATTTTTACCTAATGAAAAATGGACTGAAATAGGTTATATAGGTCAAAATGGCACTTGGTTTGCTGATGTAACAGGTGATGGCAAAGCCGATGCTATTGGTTCTAATAACGATGGAGTATATATCAGACGTTCCAATGGTACAAAATTTTTACCTAATGAAAAATGGACTGAAATAGGTTATATAGGT
>NZ_LN889946.1 GCF_900009145.1 Planktothrix tepida PCC 9214 | reverse complement strand
CAACTAACAGACTAAAGCGGGGTTAAAAGGTAGAACTACTGGTAGCCAAATCTGGTAACTATCGAGCAAGAAGTTCATGCGTAGCGTAAGCAAAGATGTGTCCGAACCATCGTGATACGAAATGGTGTAATGGCTAAATCAAGATAAAACTTGATAAACACCAAGCCAAAAGGCAAGGAAAGGGCATAAGCGGTTGATAGCCCGACTTATTAGCACAAGCCCAATAAACCCGGTGGAGAGCATCACGCTAAAGACTTCAAACAAATATGTAATCGGAACGAAGTAACCCCTAATTATCTCTGGTAAAAAGGTCGATAACCAGTAAGTAGCTAACGAATGGTAAC
>NZ_LN889945.1 GCF_900009145.1 Planktothrix tepida PCC 9214 | reverse complement strand
AGAGATGAGGTCAAGCCCTCGGTCTGTTAGTGTGTCTCGGCTGCATCCATCGCTGGACTTCGACCTAACACCTATAAACGGGTGTTCTGCCCGTGACCTTACTTGGTTAAGCCAATGAGAGTAATCATCTTGAGGTGGGCTTCCCACTTAGATGCTTTCAGCGGTTATCCACTCCGCACATGGCTACCCTGCGTCTACCGTTGGCACGATAACAGGTACACCAGAGGTGCGTTCCTCCCGGTCCTCTCGTACTAGGGAGGACTCCTCTCAATACTCTTACGCCTGCACCGGATATGGACCGAACTGTCTCACGACGTTCTGAACCCAGCTCACGTACCGCTTTAATGGGCGAACAGCCCAACCCTTGGGACGTACTTCCGCCCCAGGTTGCGATGAGCCGACATCGAGGTGCCAAACCTCCCCGTCGATGTGAACTCTTGGGGGAGATCAGCCTGTTATCCCTAGAGTAACTTTTATCCGTTGAGCGACGGCCTTTCCACACAGTACCGTCGGATCACTAAGGCCGTGTTTCCACTCTGTTCGACTTGTAAGTCTCACAGTCAAGCTCCCTTATGCCTTTACACTCTGCGAATGATTTCCAACCATTCTGAGGGAACCTTTGCGCGCCTCCGTTACATTTTAGGAGGCGACCGCCCCAGTCAAACTGCCCCCCTGAAACTGTCTTGTTCCCGGATTCACGGGAACCAGTTAGAATTCTAGCCTCTCTAGAGTGGTATCTCACCGATGGCTCCATCATCCCCACAAGGATGACTTCAACGCCTCCCACCTATACTGCGCAAGAGAAGCCCGAACCCAATTCCAGGCTACAGTAAAGCTTCATAGGGTCTTTCTGTCCAGGTGCAGGTAGTCCGTATCTTCACAGACAATTCTATTTCGCCGAGTCTCTCTCCGAGACAGCGCCCAGATCGTTACGCCTTTCGTGCGGGTCGGAACTTACCCGACAAGGAATTTCGCTACCTTAGGACCGTTATAGTTACGGCCGCCGTTCACCGGGGCTTCGGTCATCAGCTTTAGGTTTCCCCTGACCGACTTCCTTAACCTTCCGGCACTGGGCAGGCGTCAGCCCCCATACTTCCTCTTTCGAGTTGGCGGAGACCTGTGTTTTTGGTAAACAGTCGCCTGGGCCTCTTCACTGCGACTTACTTTCATAAGCACTCCTTCTCCCGAAGTTACGGAGCCATTTTGCCGAGTTCCTTAGAGAGAGTTATCTCGCGCCCCTGGGTTTTCTCAACCTTCCTACCTGTGTCAGTTTCGGGTACAGGCATTGATAAATTAACGGTTTTAGGGCTTTTCTAGGAAGCTTGATGCTCTCTACTTCCCCTCCTTAGAGGGTCGGACTCCCGCCTTAGCTCAGTCTGTTTTCTCCAGACCTCAACACCTTGAACGGTTGCACCGGTAACCATCGTCCGGCTAGCACACACCTTCTCCGTCCCCCTGACCAATCTACCAATGGTACGGGAATCTTCACCCGTTGTCCATCGACTACGCTCTTCAGCCTCGCCTTAGGCCCTGACTTACCCTCCGTGGACGAGCCGTGCGGAGGAACCCTTAGGATTTCGGGGTGTAGGATTCTCACCTACATTTTCGCTACTCAAGCCGACATTCTCACTTCTGGTTCGTCCACATCTGCTTTCGCTAATGCTTCTCCCTACGCCAGAACGCTCCCCTACCAATACAATACAATCATATTCCACAGCTTCGGTACATCACTTAGCCCCTTTCATTTTCGGCGCAGCAACGCTTGACCAGTGAGCTATTACGCACTCTTTTAAGGTTGGCTGCTTCTAGGCAAACCTCCTGGTTGTCTGAGCATTCCCACCTCCTTTCTCACTTAGTGATGATTTCGGGACCTTAGCTGGTGGTCTGGGCTGTTTCCCTCTTGACGATGGAGCTTATCCCCCACCGTCTGACTGGTTGCTTTCCTCTGGGTATTCAGAGTTTGACTCGATTTGGTACCGCTCTCGCAGCCCGCACCGAATCAGTGCTTTACCCCCCAGATTTTTCTGCAACCGCTGTGCCTCAACACATTTCGGGGAGAACCAGCTAGCTCCGGGTTCGATTGGCATTTCACCCCTAACCACACCTCATCCGCCGATTTTTCAACATCGGTCGGTTCGGACCTTCACTTGGTTTTACCCAAGCTTCATCCTGGACATGGTTAGATCACCCGGGTTCGGGTCTAAAAACGATGACGACTTCGCCCTGTTCAGACTCGCTTTCGCTTGGGCTTCGACCTCTTCGGTCTTAACCTGCCATCGCCTTTAACTCGCCGGCTCATGCTTCAACAGGCACGCGGTCATCCGTTTAATCGGACTCCCACTGCTTGTAAGCTGACGGTTTCAGGTTCTATTTCACTCCCCTCCCGGGGTTCTTTTCACCTTTCCCTCACGGTACTGTTTCTCTATCGGTCACACAGGAGTATTTAGCCTTACCTCGTGGTCGAGGCGGATTCACACGGACTTTCACGGGCTCCGTGCTACTCGGGATTCAGCTTGGCTCTTCAAACTTTCGACTACAGGACTTTCACCTTCTCTGGTGCAGGTTTCATCTGCTTCGTCTAATTCTCTAAGTCCAGTCTTGCTGTCCCACTACCCCAACTGGATACCCAGTTGGTTTAGGCTGTTTCCCTTTCGCTCACCACTACTGGGGAAATCGCTTTTGCTTTCTTTTCCTCGGGCTACTAAGATGTTTCAGTTCGCCCGGTTCGCTCATCTACATCTATGGATTCAATGTAGTGTTTCTAGGTTGCCCTATTCGGATACCTCCGGCTCATTGCTTGCTTCCCGCTCCCCGGAGCTTTTCGTCGGTCGCCACGTCCTTCTTCGCCTCTGTGTGCCAAGGTTTCCACCGTCAGCCCTTTCTATCTTGACCAATTCTCTTTTT
>NZ_LN889944.1 GCF_900009145.1 Planktothrix tepida PCC 9214 | reverse complement strand
AGTATTAGCAATCAAAGACTTCGATGTTAGCTCAATCTTCAGCGATGATGTCATTATTAACTACAATAACGGCACCACAGACCCCAGCCAAAATCCCTTCGGTTCACCGACATACGCCCTAGTCACTCAGTCTTTTGCCACCTTTAAAGCAGGAACCAATGGCAACGGTTTACCCGACAACGGCTTGTTTGCAGCCAACAGCTACCATCCCAACATTCAACTCGGCTACAATAACAGCAATGACGGCAACAATGCCAAAATCCTCACCACCAACAACTCATCCTTTACCTTTAACGTCACGGCTAGTCCCTACCAAAAAATTCACCTGTTTGCCACCGGGACAAATGGTAGCGGGACAATAAATATAAAATTTAACTATAGCGATAGCAGCACCAGCACCAGTACAGCCACAATTGCCGATATTGCCACTTCAATTACCGAGTCAGCTTCTAGTTACTATCTGATTAATGGACTAGACTTAAGTAACGATACAACCGGCTCAAGTTACTGGGATTTTAATGCTGGAAAAATCTTTGGTTTAGGGTTAACACCCGATACAACGAAAATCCTGCAAAGCATCACCATAACCCGAACCAGTGGCACAAATACAAACACTTGGTTGAACTTTTTTGGAGCAACAGGAGAATACAACAACAGCGCCCCCGTCCTAAATGCAGCTAACGTATCTAATTTAACCACAATTAACGAAGACCCGACAACCAATCCAGGGACATTAGTTTCCACCGTCTTAAGCAGTGGTTTCACCGATGC
>NZ_LN889943.1 GCF_900009145.1 Planktothrix tepida PCC 9214 | reverse complement strand
CGGTGTTCTTCCTGATCTCTACGCATTTCACCGCTACACCAGGAATTCCCTCTGCCCCTACTACACTCTAGCTCCCCAGTTTCCACTGCCTTTACGAAGTTAAGCCTCGCTCTTTAACAGCAGACTTGAGGGGCTACCTACGGACTCTTTACGCCCAATCATTCCGGATAACGCTTGCATCCTCCGTATTACCGCGGCTGCTGGCACGG
>NZ_LN889942.1 GCF_900009145.1 Planktothrix tepida PCC 9214 | reverse complement strand
TTGACACTCCCACCCCTGCGCTACGCTAAAGGGGTGGGATTCTCGTATCTAGTCCAGTCAAGCAGAGACAGTTGAATATACTCTTGTTTGACTGTATTCACCGAGTTCAGGGGTGTGCCAAGCACCCCATCAGTTAAACCGGATGAATCCATTACAGAAGCATCTCTCTGTAGGTCTAACTGACAAGAAAAACCGTCCCATTGAGCTAGGTTTTTCGCAGCATTCAAATCAGAGTTATGGTAGTGACCATTAGGGCAATTGAAATCATGTCGATTTCTTTTACCAATAAAACCACAGGTTGAACAGGATTTGGAAGTGTATGGCGCAGGTCTTTTAATTAATTTCAATCCTTTAAGAGCCAACTTATAATTAAGTTTCTGTTCCAAAGAATAATAAGACCAATTATGTCGAGATTCACCGGAATCAGAACGAGATTTTTGGCTCTGTTTCATTGTGCTTCGACATCCTTCTAAATCCTCAATAACAACATCAGCATTATGGTATTCGGCAAAACGAACAATTCGACGGCTGATTGTATGATTGATTGCATCCATCCATCGTCGTTCTTTTTTGTCCCATTTCTTTAATGCTCGAAACTTTTTAGCTTCTTGAAGTTGTTTTCTTCGTTGTTGAAAATAACGTCTCCGATGCTTAACGCTTTGACCATTAAAGAACTTACCAAAACCCTGTTTAGGTGCAACTACCGCTAAATTATTCTGTCCTCGGTCACATCCTAATCTTTTCTCCGTCTTAACTTCTGGAACATCCTCAGTAATTGACAGATAGGCATACCACTTATTTCGATGTTTAATTAATTTAAAAGAACCCCCTTGAATTGTTCCCTCTAACAATCCGTCTAAAACAGGTTGCCAATGGGGAGATGCAACTTCAATGGGAATTCTTTTTTCACCTTTAAGGGTTGGAAAACTAATTGAATAAGTATTCCCTTTTAGGGTTAACTTCCAGTTTTGGTTGTTAACTTCCACAGGAAGAACTTTATATTGTTTGGTTTTACGACCTGTGGGTGATGTGGTATGTCGGATTACTTGGTTAACAAGGGCAGATTTTAACTCGGACATAATTTTAGCTGTTGTCATTTTACGCCGTTCTTTAATCGGCAATGACAACAGCTTGTTGGCAACCCGTGTGTTTTCTGCCGTCATTTGCTCAAACACCTGAGCTTTACAACGGTTGAGATCCACGAATTTCAATTTAATCGTCCGAGTTATTTTTGTCATGTCATCCATGATAACATAAGGTTGATGAATCGTGTGTATCGACAATGACAGAAAATCAATATAGAAGAAAAAACACATCAGTTAGTCTGATCAACTATCATTTTGTCTTTTGCCCAAAAAGGAGGAAAAGGGTGTTGGTTAACGGAGTGAGCAGAAGATTAGAGGAAATTATCTACCAAAAAGCAAAAGAGCTAGAATGTGATGTCCTAGCTCTGGAGATAATGCCTGATCATGTGCATTTATTTATTAGTTGTCACCCTTTGATTGCTCCACATCAAATTATGTTCAGAATCAAAGGGGCATCATCAAGAATATTAAGAAAAGAATTTCCTCATTTACTTAAACTACCTTCTTTGTGGAGTCGAAGCTATTATTGTGGGACGGCTGGTTCTGTTTCTAGTGAAACTATCAAAAAGTATATTGCTAACCAAAACTCTCACTAGCCTTCACTCCGCCTAAAGGCGGGTATTCTACATCCCACGCTTGAAAGACGTGGGCTTTGAATACGGTTATTGTAA
>NZ_LN889941.1 GCF_900009145.1 Planktothrix tepida PCC 9214 | reverse complement strand
CTGTTTTCGGTGAAGGTTGTTGTGTAGTTTGTTCCGGGTTGGCTACTGTCTAAATCGATGACGGGGGGGTTGTTAATTGGGCTAATATTAATGGTTGTTTGAGCAATATTACTATCATTTTCTCCGTCATTGACCACCACTGAAATATTCCGAGGGGTGAGGTCGGGGTTGCTGCTATTGTTGCTAAATTGAATTCCTTTAATGGCGGTTTGATAGTTGCTTAAACTGCTACTCCCCGTTAAATTCACGGTGATTTGTCCAGCTACACTGGTGTCAATTGTTCCGCTAATTCCTGTGGGGAATGTGGGCAGGGTTAAATTGTCTGCTGTTTGAGCGTTCGTCAGGGTAATAACAGCATTTTCAATATTGGTATCGTCTAGGTCTGTGATACTAATATCGCTATTGGCTATGGCTACTCCTGCACTGTTTTCGGTGAAGGTTGTTGTGTAGTTTGTTCCGGGTTGGCTACTGTCTAAATCGATGACGGGGGGGTTGTT
>NZ_LN889940.1 GCF_900009145.1 Planktothrix tepida PCC 9214 | reverse complement strand
TAGGTGTTAGGTCGAAGTCCAGCGATGGATGCAGCCGAGACACACTAACAGACCGAGGGCTTGACCTCATCTCTCCAGTTTTCTCTGCAATCTTCAGTGCTCCTGATTCTGAATTAGAAAGTACCTACATTTAGTTTTTTCTGAATGGAAATTTAAAATAAAAAAGTATTTCTATACTATTATTCTTACCATCTCCAAGTTTGTTATCATGACGGAGGTGGTTAATTTTTTTCTTTATCTCAATAAATAAATAAAACCGATCTTCTCTTTCTTAAGAGAGATTACAAATCAATGGATATAAAGTAACTCTACAAAGATCTGTAGGTTATCTTAATACAGGAAAATATTCTTTTACATAAAATTGAGATTGCTGCTAATAGAATTTACGAGATATTACAACCCGCAAGCAAGCAGAAGAAGAACTACACCAAACACAACTTCAAAATTTGCAATTGATTGAGGCAGATCGTCTGAAAACTCAGTTTATCTCAACTATTTCTCCTCACGGGGTGACAACCCCGTCAAAAACCTGAGCTAGAGGGAAGGGAGCCAAATTGCGGTAAAAAAAGATGGGGTAGTATTCGTGAAAAGCCCCATCAAGTCAAAATGATTCCTCAATTTTACCAAATCTATCTGCAACAACAACTCAAAGAGACTGAATATCTAACTCTCAAACAGAAGAGTGTATTTGTTGCAATGTCATAAAACAGTCAGCATTGAAGCACTAGCCACTTTAATGCCGTATCCGATTAAATTTGAAAGTCGCCGACGCAACATCCAAAGATTCCTAAACTTAGAAAGTTTAAAAATCGAAACTTTATGGTTCCCTCTGATAGAAATAATTTTAAAAGAAAAGTTTAAACCTGAGCATCCTTTAAAATTAGCCATAGACCGGACTCAGTGGCGGGACAGGAATCTAAGTAGGGCTTGCTGAAAAAAGGCGAAAAGCCAGAACAGAGGGGAGGAGAAGACAAGAAAAAATGAATCAGGTGCAA
>NZ_LN889939.1 GCF_900009145.1 Planktothrix tepida PCC 9214 | reverse complement strand
AACTGATTTACCCTTCTAACTTCATTCGCTAGTTCATCATTCGTTTCCTTTTCTGTTACTTTTTCAGCAAGCCCCAAGTAGCTCAGTCATATTTGATATCTAATATTGATGTCAATAATCCTATGGGGATAATTCGTTATAAGGAAGATTTTTACCTGCCAAGCTAAGAGGCTTTATTGACATAATCTATCGGCGGTCGGCTCTATCAATTTGTTATGCAGCGATCGCTACTGAGTTTACAAGGGCAAGTACAGGACGATGC
>NZ_LN889938.1 GCF_900009145.1 Planktothrix tepida PCC 9214 | reverse complement strand
CCCCCCCCCAGGGCTGTTTCATTCTAAAAAAATTAGGTACACAAAAGGCAAAGATAATTGATATTGTCGGCTATCATTCTTTGAGTTGTTGTGGGAGAATGATAGCCGTTAATTCTGAGAAGATTAAGGACAATACTTCTGATAATGGCGAAGTTTTGTGCAGCCCAACCTGAGCGAATCTTAGAACTATCTTCACGGAATAAAACATCCCTTATCCAATGATTTTGGTTTTCGATTAACCAATGTTCTCTAATCTTCTCCCCGAATTCTTCCGCACTAATCAGTATACTGCTAATGTAGTAAACTCTCTCGTAGTAAGGCTTTGCTTTTCTAATTCCGCTTCGAGTTACACAAACAAAGCTCTTAATTCCTTTCCAATAATTTTGATTAATACAACTGAGATTATCGAAAACTTCTACCCTTCGGGTAATCTGTCTTCCCTTTGTATTATCTTGACTAATATGCTGGTCTACACTTTCACAGCTTTCTCGTTTCATCTCTAACATTTCATACAGCTTTTTTTGGTTCTTCTTGACGGCGATGATATAGTGGTTTTTGCTCTTAATAATAACTTCTGTGGTTTTTTTTGGCAATGAAGGGCATCTAAGGTAAAGACTGCATCCTCTAATCCCAAGGTTTTAATTAAGTTTTGCACCACTATTAGTTCACTATTAGACTGACTTAACCATTCTGCCATTCCCGCTATTAATCCTTGAGTTGTGCTATACACTGACACAACTTGTACAAATTGTGTATAATTTTCTTCTAAGGTTTTCTGGCTTCCTCTTAGAGTTTTTCCATCCACTGCATACCACCTCCTCCCTTCCGGTTCCATCGTCGCGATCGCCCAATTATTAAACACCGATAAAAATTCTTCAAAGTCTATCCCCATCATCACTCTACGGATTGTTGAATAAGAGGGTAGACGGTTTTTAGGGACTTTCAATGTTTGAATTAATGCTTCCTTATGTCTTGTTACAAAATCTCCTAATGCTCTGTATCCTAAATATCCGCTCATTGTTCCCATAATTACAATCAGCAATACTAACCATAACGGGTGTCTTCTCCCTTCATTAATTCGGAAGTCTTTAATTTTTTTCAGTTCTTCTACCAGATTTGTTTCCATTGTTCATTCCCCAGAAGTTTCTCTTCTATTTTAGCAGTCTCTTCTGCGGAATGAAACAGCCCTGCGCCCCCCCCAGGGCTGTTTCAAAGTCGGGGGAAAAAGAGTAAAGAAATAGCGATCGCAGCCTGATAAAATGAAGAGCGATCGCCATTTTTTCTAAAATAAAGATGCTAACAAGTTTAATAGAAAATTTAAAAGAAGTCAAGGATTTTAGAAAAAGTCAGGGAAAAAGGTATGGGTTATGGGAAGTGTTATTAGTATAGCACTTCCAAATGAGTTATAATAAATGTAAGGTTAGCAATAATCCTCCAAAGCTGGCAACGGAAAATGAA
>NZ_LN889937.1 GCF_900009145.1 Planktothrix tepida PCC 9214 | reverse complement strand
AACCGGGTTTCTCTGTTCAATTTGTTGTCAGAAATCAGGATAATTTCAGAAACCCGGTTTCTGTGAGTCAGCAGTAAGTTCCTAGAAACCGGGTTTCTCGGTTAGATTTGTTGTCAGAAATCAGGATAACTTCAGAAACCCGGTTTCTGTGAGTCAGCAGTAAGTTGTTAGAAACCGGGTTTCTCGGTTAGATTTGTTGTCAGAAATCAGGATAATTTCAGAAACCCGGTTTCTGTGAGTCAGCAGTAAGTTGTTAGGAACCGGGTTTCTCTGTTCAATTTGTTGTCAGAAATCAGGATAATTTCAGAAACCCGGTTTCTGTGAGTCAGCAG
>NZ_LN889936.1 GCF_900009145.1 Planktothrix tepida PCC 9214 | reverse complement strand
AGAAGGTCTGAACCGAGTTGTAAATGACCGGGGCTTCCGTGAGAAACGATATGTAGGGCTTGAATTTTTGATAAGCCTTTGAGTGCTTGTGTGATCTGTTCTACCCCACTTGGGTCTGGGTCTAAAATCACGATTTCTGCGTTTTTGTTGGCTCCTTCTATTAGGCTTGGGTAGTTGTCGATAGTGGAGTCAATGAAAATAATTTGTTTTTTCATGGTTTTCAATTCAGTTGATTAATTAATGGCCAAAGGATTCTAATCAGTAGTTGCCGGGAGATCGCACCCATTTGAAGGGATGAACAGGAAGGACGATCTCTATTGACCCGATGTACAATTTTTCCTCGGTTTAAACAGTACAATCGGGGAAATTGCCGTTGGGTATATCTGGAGAACGTCTTAATTTAACGTTAATAACTCTAGTATACTCGATTTTAGGAATCTTTAAAGAAACCCGATTTCTTGAAGAAACCGGGTTTCGGGATTTCTTCGTTAATTCAGGGTAAAAGAATTAGCGGTAATTGAGTTAGCGGGAACACCGATTAAAGTGGCTAAAAGTTCATTATTGGCTGCGACTTGAATCAAGGTATTTCCGGCTTGAGTTCC
>NZ_LN889935.1 GCF_900009145.1 Planktothrix tepida PCC 9214 | reverse complement strand
TGAAAAGCGAAACTGTGAATATCGGCTGCGAGATGTCAACGGGGAATGGCACTGGTTACTCAGTCGCGATGCAGCTTTCTTATACAACAAAGATGGAACGCTCAAGCAAATTGTGGGTACGGCTCAAGATATTACTGAACGTAAACAATCTGAAGAAAAATTGCAAAATCTTTCAGATCGCTTGTCCTTGGCGATTAAATCTGGAGGATTTGGGATTTGGGAGTGGGATATTTTGCAAGA
>NZ_LN889934.1 GCF_900009145.1 Planktothrix tepida PCC 9214 | reverse complement strand
CCTACTTCTCTCACATTGATGTAAGCCCCGGCTCTGCCCAGGTCAAGGCTCACGGCAAGAAGGTTGCTGATGCCTTGGCCAAAGCTGCAGACCACGTCGAAGACCTGCCTGGTGCCCTGTCCACTCTGAGCGACCTGCATGCCCACAAACTGCGTGTGGATCCTGTCAACTTCAAGTTCCTGAGCCACTGCCTGCTGGTGACCTTGGCTTGCCACCACCCTGGAGATTTCACACCCGCCATGCACGCCTCTCTGGACAAATTCCTTGCCTCTGTGAGCACTGTGCTGACCTCCAAGTACCGTTAAGCCGCCTCCTGCCGGGCTTGCCTTCTGACCAGGCCCTTCTTCCCACCCAGATCGGAAGAGCACACGTCTGAACTCCAGTCAATCACGATCTCGTATGCCGTCTTCTGCTTGAAAAAAAAAAAC
>NZ_LN889933.1 GCF_900009145.1 Planktothrix tepida PCC 9214 | reverse complement strand
AATGGTGATTGGGATATTCTCGGCTTTAAAGTTATTTTAGAAGTTCGGGAAGAAACGGGTCGTCTTGTTTTAGAAAAACAGGGTTATCTTCCTCCTAATCCTAAATTATTCCAGCATTTACAACTCCACTGGAATGACAAATATCGCAGCTTAGGTTCTCCAGCCAGAATTAAACCGCAAAGCATTATTCGTCAAGGTTCAATTCATCAGCGAATTAAAGCTTGTAAAACTTCTGCCGATGAATTGCGATCGCATCTGAAAACTTGGCTCAATTCTGATACATTTCGTCCCTTAGATCAACGACTTCGAGAAGAATGTCAACGAAATGAAGAAATTCGGGTATTAATTCGGACTTCAGATCTGACTTTAAAAAAACTACCCTTACATTTGTGGGATTTTTTTGAGAGTTATTCCAATGCTGAATTAGCGATTAGTCCCTTAGAATTAGAACCCCTGGCTGGAAATCAAATATTTCGCCCTGGCTCTCGATTGAAAATTTTAGCCATTTTAGGTCATCAAGACGGAATTAATATAGAAGCT
>NZ_LN889932.1 GCF_900009145.1 Planktothrix tepida PCC 9214 | reverse complement strand
AAACTGCGATGTCCACCCGCTTTAAATCGCTGACCATCAGAAGAAGAAGTTGTCCCATCACCCCAATAAGCAGCAAAAGGTATTTGTGTGTGAAAATTTACAACTTCTGCTAAAGCCTTAGAATAAGTCTCATCTCGAATATACCAATCTGCCACCCAAGCTAAACGTTCAAAAGACATTCCTTGAATCGCATCTGCCATTCTCGTTAAACCCAGATTAATCCCATCAGCCAGTAGCGCACTCAACAAAACAACCCGTTCTTCTACTTCTGCTCCTGAATGTAAATGCGTAAAATGCCTAGTAAAATGCGTCCAAGAATCAACTTCCACCAACAAATCAGTCAGCTTAATTCTAGGCAGTAAAGCATAAAGTTTTCTACTAAATTCATCAACCTGCTTCGGGACAGCATTAGTCAGGGGAGTAATAACTAACCGCTCGTTTTCTATTCTAACATCTACCAACTTATTTTCTGCCATCAAAGAAGAAACAATTGCTAATTGTGAGGTCAATTCCACTGAGCGTTGTTCAATATAAGTAGTGAAATCCGTCGTTACTGCCAGAGGTATTGTCTGAGAAGAACTCATTGACTGCCATGCACTATCCGTTAATAGATAATCTTCAAAATCTTGGAACTGTTTTGAGCCGACTACCCAAATATCCCCAGAACGTAAACCACTGCGTAACTCAGCCAAAGCACACATCTCATAGTAGTGACGGTCAATAGTATTGCCCTTAATGACGTGCTTTGACCAACGCGGTTTTACAAAACTTATGTCCGCAGTTTCCGGCACATTCCTGCGACCCGAGCTATTTAATTCTTTAATCACTTCCAAAGCTTTTATTACCGACAAACTAGCCGAAACAGCTTTAAATTCAAACGTCTCTAACAACTTAGGTGTATATCTTCGCAACTGTGAATAACGGTGAGTGAGCAGTTCAAGATAATCAAAATCTGCGGGTCTAGCTAACTTTTCAGCTTCGGCAACACTACTAATAAACTGTGACCAAGCTAATACCGATTCAATGGCTTGATAAGCATCATCAGACTCTTCTCTAGCTGAGATTAACGCCTTGCCGATTTGAGCATATAATCTGACTTTTTCATTAATTGCTTTCCCATCCCGTTGAAACTTATCGCCATGCTGATGCTCGCTTTTGTTAAACAATTTACCCATCATTTTATCGTGCATTTCTATGGCATAATCAACCAAGGATGCACTCCATTCAATTAGGAAAGCAACTAAAATAGCATAGCGTCTCAATTCATCTAACCTAGATAAATGAGCAGGCGTAGACTTGGCACCAATTTTTGTAAATTGTAGTAGCCGATTTGGGTGTACTCGTTTTAAACATCCAGAGTCGAGAGCAAGACGGCGAATAAATTCCAGGCGTTCCACAACTTTTAAAAAGTTTCTCGGATTAGCTTGACCTGGTGGTTGACGTAGCCAAATTAATTCAGTCAGCTTTTGATCTGGGGCTACAACTAATAACTTATCCAGTGCTATCTTTTGTAATTGTGTCAAATTTTTAGTCAACTCAACACATACTAATTTTTGAGCGCGATGCCTGACTTCCCAGGCTAAACGCTCTACCGTAGAAATAGCTGGAATAATGATTTTACG
>NZ_LN889931.1 GCF_900009145.1 Planktothrix tepida PCC 9214 | reverse complement strand
TAACAGGTTTAGAAGATTTGGATTGGGCTAAACGGGTACTGGGACTTGGCTATCAACTTGCTTATGTGGCAGAAGCAGAAATTGTCCACGTTCATGAGGAAACCCCGAATAAAATTTATAACCGCTATCGTCGAGAAGCGATCGCTCTTAAACGCATTTTCCCCCAAGAACACTTTTATTTCATTGATTTTCTGCGCCTGTTCACAGGTAATCTGTTGAGTGACTATTATC
>NZ_LN889930.1 GCF_900009145.1 Planktothrix tepida PCC 9214 | reverse complement strand
CTAGCAAGCCGAAGAATCTCATCCCAAGACTCAGAAATCAATTTCACATTAATCTTCCCGCCTAACAGAGGTGACAAAATCTCTTCGGAAGAAGTAGGTTCAAAAGTGTAAAGTTTCTTATCAGGTAAATCGCGCATTCGGGGAGCAAATTTAAAACCCAACAGATGGCACATAGCAAACACCTGCTCAGTATAGCCGCTTGTATCTGTATAATGCTCCTGAATCTGCAA
>NZ_LN889929.1 GCF_900009145.1 Planktothrix tepida PCC 9214 | reverse complement strand
TTTAATATATTGCAGTTGTTTTTTAACTGCCTTTCGTCTTTTTTGTCGGGAAGGTCGGCGTTGTTTGGCTATTTCTAGGTAGTCTTTTCTGGCTTTCTTTCTATAAGTTCTAGGTTTCTTCTCTGATTTATCCTGACGGCTTTTATACAAACTATCAATGATTTTTTCCGTTTGTTCTCTGGCTTGATTTAAAATTTTTAAGTCCGTTGGATCTGTCACTTATCCCTAATTTTTCTTTAATGATTAAGGCTCCCAATGCCATTCTAAATCTTTTGGCTGGTGCTCCCATCACAGATGAGAATAATTCTTCATATTCTGCTTCAAATTCTTCCCAGGGTATCACTTTTGCCATGATGACCCAGCGATTCTCTTCCGACAGCTTTCCCTCAAACGGCAGTTTGAAATCTTCTGCTGGTGTCCTTGGTTGTTCGTCTTTACGGTACATTTTCCCCGACTCCTGCAAGGTTTTTGGGCTATTTTACACCCCTCCCTTGCACCTGATTCATTTTTTCTTGTCTTCTCCTCCCCTCTGTTCTGGCTTTTCGCCTTTTTTCAGCAAGCCCTA
>NZ_LN889928.1 GCF_900009145.1 Planktothrix tepida PCC 9214 | reverse complement strand
GATAGCATCACGCTAAAGACTTCAAACAAATGTGTAATCGGAACGAAGTAACCCCTAATTATCTCTGGTAAAAGGTCGATAACCAGTAAGTAGCTAACGAATGGTAATTAGGGGAGGGATGGTATCAAAAGCGAATGCCCTTGGTAATGCAAGGGATATGCTGACAGATACTCGGTAATTCCAAAGAAATAGAACAAGTAGCAATGAATAAATCTAAAACGCTGAACAAAAATCAGACGGTGGAGTGGAAAGACATCAACTGGCGCAAGCTAGAACGGGTGACTTTCAAGTTGCAAAAGCGCATATTTCGAGCGAGTGAACGAGGCGATGTTAAAGCAGTTCGCAAACTTCAGAAGACCCTGATTAGGTCTTGGTCAGCAAAATGTATCGCTGTACGTCGGGTAACACAGGACAATCAAGGCAAAAATACCGCAGGAGTGGACGGAGTTAAATCTCTGACCCCAAAACAACGGATGAGCCTTGTAGGACGATTAAAGTTAACAGGTAAGGTTAAACCTACTCGTAGAGTAATGATACCCAAACCGGGAACAACTGAAACTCGTCCATTGGGAATACCCACAATAGACGACCGTGCATTACAAGCGTTAGTCAAACTAGCATTAGAACCCGAATGGGAGGCTAAATTTGAACCTAACAGTTACGGTTTCAGACCAGGACGTTCCTGCCACGATGCAATCGAAGCAATATTCAATAGCATCCATCAAAAAGCCAAATATGTGCTTGATGCTGATATCTCAAAATGCTTTGATCGTATAGACCATCAAGTGTTAATCTCCAAAATACATACATACCCCACTTTAAGCCGTCAAATTCAAGTGTGGCTCAAAGCAGGGTACTGCGTCGGAAAACAACTTTTTCCTGCCCATGAGGGAACACCACAAGGGGGGGTGATTTCACCTCTACTTGCAAATATTGCCTTACATGGTATGGAAGAAAGAGTCAAGCAATATGCAGAAACTCTAAAAGGACATAAACAAAATAACCGTAATGCCCTTAGTTTAATCCGTTACGCTGATGACTTTGTGATAATCCATGAGGATGTAAACGTTGTCAGAAAGTGTCAAGAGATAATCGCTGAATGGTTGAGTGATATGGGATTGGAATTAAAACCCAGTAAAACAAAAATAACCCACACCCTCAATGAAATTGACGGAAAAGTTGGGTTTAATTTTTTAGGATTCCATATACAACAACACGAAGTAGGTAACTACAGAAGTGCCAATAATTCCAAAGGAATTCCACTAGGTTTTAAAACAATAATCACACCCTCAAAAACCAAAATCAAAACTCATCTTATCAAGATAGCTGAAGTAATAGATACTTATACGACCGCCCCACAAGCTACTTTAATTAGTAAGCTAAACCCAATAATTAAAGGGTGGTCAAACTATTACTCAACAGTTGCTAGTAAAAAAACTTTCTCACAAGTTGATCATCTAACTTATGATAAGTTGAGAACATGGGCAAGAACAAGGGGAAAAGGGGACATCAATAAAGATAAATACTGGAGAACAGTAGGCAACAAAAATTGGTGTTTCAGTACAGAAGACGGATTAGAATTAATCACTCACGCTAGTACGCCAATCGTAAGGCATACAAAGGTTAAAAGCGAAGCTAGTCCGTATGATGGCAACTGGACTTATTGGAGTAAACGAAGAGGCAAATATCCTGAAACTCCTAACAGGGTTTCTAAATTAATCAAGAAACAAAAGGGTATTTGTCCTGACTGTGGTCTGTATTTCACAAGTACAGACATTGTAGAGGTTGATCATATTAAACCAACATCATTAGGTGGAAAAGACACTTATGATAATCTGCAACTTCTACACAAACATTGTCACGACATAAAAACGGCCCACGACGGTTCTTTAATCAAGAATCATGACAATAACCCGTTTTGAATCGTACCTATAACAAAGGTGGAATTATCAAGGAGCCGTGTGAGGTGAAAGTCTCACGCACGGTTCTGAAGGAGAGGTAGAAGTGGTAACGCTTCTATCGACTCTAACA
>NZ_LN889927.1 GCF_900009145.1 Planktothrix tepida PCC 9214 | reverse complement strand
TTTTTTTTTGAATATTAGTTAATTTAAAAAACGAAAAATTAGTCTAAATCGAACCAAATTTTCATACATTGAGAACAGATAATCGCATAAAAACCCAGCAGCATAACGATTTATAGATATCCAAAAGCAGTAGGGCCTACTCGCTTTTCCTCAACTAAAGGAGAGCCGAGTTTATGCAATGGAAACCCGTAACCGTCTTGTTGCTGACATCCATCTTGTTCATGCAACATTCCTTAGCGATCGCTCAAACCTCTTCTCAAAAGAATAATACTTCTCAAACCTCCCAATGTAAAGATACAGACGGTCGAATTATTCCATGTCCTCACTAAGGGGAAATTTGGGTAGTGCTTAAGCGTTTTTGAGCTAATCCAATCCAAGAGTCATCATCGGGAGACTCCGGTTGAGCTAAGTTTAAACAGCTTTTCCAAAACGGCAAAGCTCCTAACCTGTCTCCCCGTTCATCTTTAACCTGGGCTATCAAACAATAGGCGG
>NZ_LN889926.1 GCF_900009145.1 Planktothrix tepida PCC 9214 | reverse complement strand
ATCAAAAAGCAATTGAGTTTTATCAACAGTCTTTAACTATTAAACGTGAAATCGGCGATCGCAATGGAGAAGGACTTGCTCTCAATAATTTGGGTTCTGCTTACAATAGCTTAGGACAATATCAAAAAGCAATAGAGTTTTATCAACAGTCTTTAACTATTAAACGTGAAATCGGCGATCGCAATGGAGAAGGAGGTGCTCTCAATAATTTGGGTTCTGCTTACGATAGCTTAGGACAATATCAAAAAGCAATTGAGTTTTATCAACAGTCTTTAACTATTAAACGTGAAATCGGCGAT
>NZ_LN889925.1 GCF_900009145.1 Planktothrix tepida PCC 9214 | reverse complement strand
ATGGGTCTAGGAAATGCTTATGAGAGTCTGGGAGAATACCAAAAAGCGATAGAGTTCTATCAGCAGTCTGTTTCCATTTTTCAAGAAATAGGTGATCGTAATGGTGTCGCAAAATCCCTCAATAATCTGGGAAATGCTTATGAGAGCCTGGGAGAATACCAAAAAGCGATAGAGTTCTATCAGCAGTCTGTTTCTATTTTTCAAGAAATAGGTGATCGCAA
>NZ_LN889924.1 GCF_900009145.1 Planktothrix tepida PCC 9214 | reverse complement strand
TTAACCTCCCAACCCACATCAGACGTTCTGATTACTCTCAATAGTAGTAACCCCAACGAAGCCAGTTTATCAACCCCTAGCGTGACCTTTACCGCCCAAAATTGGAGTAGTCCTCAACTCGTTACCATCACCGGAGTCGATGATAATATTCGAGATGGAGATATTGGCTATTCTATTATTAGCAGTGTTGACCCCAGTAGTGATAGCAAATA
>NZ_LN889923.1 GCF_900009145.1 Planktothrix tepida PCC 9214 | reverse complement strand
CAGATTAATCATGATTACCTACTGTCCAAAATTGATTGTCCATCAATAATAAAAGCCCAAATCAGACAATGGTTGAAAGCTGGAGTAATGGACAACGGCATATTTGAGGCAACCGAGGCAGGTACACCACAAGGAGGTGTTATCAGTCCTCTACTCGCTAACATCGCACTGGATGGAATGATTAGACTAATTGAACATAAATTTCCAAAAAAGAAATACCGTGTTCAAGCCCTAGTCATTAGATATGCCGATGATTTCATCGTGGTAAGTCCACAATTAGAAATTATTCAACAGTGCATGATTGAAATCGAAGAATGGTTAAAACCTATCGGATTAGAACTGAAACCAGCCAAAACCCGAATTTGCCACACATTAAGAGAAATCGAAATAAACGGCGAAA
>NZ_LN889922.1 GCF_900009145.1 Planktothrix tepida PCC 9214 | reverse complement strand
CAATCTTCGATTACCTATACCTTACCCGATCACGTCGAAAACCTCACCTTAACAGGAACAGCAGTGCTTAATGGTACGGGTAATAGTTTAGGGAATAGTATTATCGGAAATACTGCTAATAATATTCTCAATGGCAGTAGCGGAGCCGACTCATTGCAAGGGAAAGCCGGAAACGATACATATATTGTCGATAATTCTGATGATATTATTAC
>NZ_LN889921.1 GCF_900009145.1 Planktothrix tepida PCC 9214 | reverse complement strand
ACTCCAACGCCCACACCGACGTTAGAACCAACTCCAGCGCCGACAATAGCTCCAACGCCCACACCCTTACCAACGTTGGAACCTACCCCAGCGCCAACGTTAGAACCGACGCCAACACCTACACCAACCTTAGCCCCTACCCCAACACCATTACCTTCTGGTGATACCACTCCTCCGACGGCTATCATTACGCAAAATCGTCCCCCCTCTGACAATACTGTTTACTTGAAGGTTACATTTAGTGAATCTGTTAAGGGGTTTGAAGCGAATGATCTCCTGTTAGGGGGAACTGCGAACCCCAAAACCGCAACTATTACAGGTAGTGGGAGCATCTATGAGGTAGCGGTTGGGGGAATGACAACCTCTGGGAATGTTTCGGCTACACTTC
>NZ_LN889920.1 GCF_900009145.1 Planktothrix tepida PCC 9214 | reverse complement strand
AATTTATGATATTATTAAATTCAGGAAAAATCAATCATGCAAAGTTTATATGAACAGGATTTCTATGGCTGGACACAAAAGCAAGCTCAGTTACTCCGTGAACAACAATGGCATCACCTGGATCTGAACAATTTAATTGAGGAAATAGAATCTTTGGGAAGACAGGAACGCCAACAATTAAGAAACAGATTGAGTATTTTAATTGCTCATTTATTAAAATGGGAATATCAACCCACAAAACGCAGTCGTAGTTGGTTAGCAACCATTCGAGTACAAAGACGCGATATTTTAAGGTTGCTTAAAGATAATCCTAGCCTTAAACCTTATTTGCCTGAAATTTTACCAGAAACTTATGAAAATGGTCGAGATTTAGCAGCCGCAGAAACGAATTTACCATTTAACCGTTTTCCTGAAAATTGTCCTTATTTAATGGATGACATTTTGAGCGATCGCTTTTACCCAGGAGAACCTAATATTGAGTTAGAGGAAAACTAATTCCCTCCAACTAGATCTCGATGACTCGACCTGCTAAAGTTTAAGAGACAATAGAAAAAAGCGATCGCCAATTTATGATATTATTAAATTCAGGAAAAATCAATCATGCAAAGTTTATATGAACAGGATTTCTATGGCTGGAC
>NZ_LN889919.1 GCF_900009145.1 Planktothrix tepida PCC 9214 | reverse complement strand
TTAGAAATTATTGATCAATTTGATGGGGTAATTGCTGGGGATGATCCTTTTACTGCTAAGGTTTTGGCACAGGGAAAACGCCTCAAAATTGTCGCCAAATGGGGCATTGGTGTTGATTCCATTGACCGGGACGCAGCAAAAGAATTAGGGATTTTGGTCAAAAATACCCCGGATGTTTTTTCCGACGAAGTGGCGGATGTGGCATTGGGTTATATTATCCTATTAGCTAGACACTTACAT
>NZ_LN889918.1 GCF_900009145.1 Planktothrix tepida PCC 9214 | reverse complement strand
GTAAATGAACCAGTGGCCAGCACTAGAAAAGCAACATCCCCCAACTTGGTTAAAAAGCATCGTCATTTGCCTATTAGCGCTAGGCATTTTCTTTCGCTTTGCTCATCTGGGACATAAAGTGTATTGGCACGATGAATCTTTTACCTCCCTAGCAATTTCTGGTCACACTCTAGCTGAGATCAAACAGGAAATCTTTAATCATCAGGGCATTATTCCTATTACAACTTTAGACAAATTTCAGCAGATTAACCCAGA
>NZ_LN889917.1 GCF_900009145.1 Planktothrix tepida PCC 9214 | reverse complement strand
AACAAGGAGATGAGGAGATGAGGGGGATAAGAGATGGGGGAAGAAAGGAGGAAAATTATTAGAACTCATGAAGACTTGGAGGTGTATCAGTTATCCTTTCAGGGAGCCATGCAGATTTTTAAAGTATCCCAGAGATTTCCTATAGAAGAACGATATTCTCTAACCGATCAAATTCGACGTTCTTCTCGTTCTGTCTGTGCTAATTTAGCGGAAGCTTGGAGAAAACGGAGATATGAAGCCGCTTTCATTGCTAAACTCAATGATTCAGAAGCCGAAGCCAGTGAAACTCAAGTCTGGATTAAATTTGCGGTTCAATGTGGATATTTAAACACACAGACGGGTCAAGAA
>NZ_LN889916.1 GCF_900009145.1 Planktothrix tepida PCC 9214 | reverse complement strand
TTACTTCGTTCCGATTACACATTTGTTTGAAGTCTTTAGCGTGATGCTATCCACCGGGTTTATTGGGCGGTGCTTATAAGTCGGATTATCAACCGCTTATGCCCTAATCCTTGCCTTTTGGCTTGGTGTTTATCAAGTTTTATCTTGAATTTAGCCCATTACACCATTTCTGTTAACGATGGTTCAAACGCATCTTTGCTTTCGCTACACATGGACTTCTTGCTCGATAGTTACCAGATTTGGCTACCAGTAGTTCTACCTTTT
>NZ_LN889915.1 GCF_900009145.1 Planktothrix tepida PCC 9214 | reverse complement strand
CGCTACACATGGACTTCTTGCTCGATAGTTACCAGATTTGGCTACCAGTAGTTCTACCTTTTAACCCCGCTTTAGTCTGTTAGTTGCTACTTAAGCAGACTAGGGGTTATGCTTTCACCTCAGCACTTGAGGGATGGGACTTAATTCACAGAATTTCACCCATAAATGTAATTAGTTATCTCTAACTACCTAGGTAGCTAGGCTAACCGTCCCATAAGCTTTTTGGCTTATTTTAGGTTAAACGAATCGCAC
>NZ_LN889914.1 GCF_900009145.1 Planktothrix tepida PCC 9214 | reverse complement strand
TGGAATACGGTGTACTTAGAAAAAGCTGTTGATTATTTGAAACAACAGGGTGTGGATATTCCTGAAGAATATTTGCAACATTTGTCACCGTTGGGTTGGGAGCATATTAATCTTACAGGTGATTATGTTTGGAATCTAAAGCAGGCAAGCGGTTTTGACAACTTACGCCCTTTGCGGGTGAAAGAAAATAGGTATCGCTGAAATGCTTGAG
>NZ_LN889913.1 GCF_900009145.1 Planktothrix tepida PCC 9214 | reverse complement strand
ACTGATATTACAGCCCAAGAAGAAGTCTTTGTACGCGGTGGTATGTCCCGCATAGCCGGAGCTTCATAACAATACATCACCATAGCTGACTCTAATTTCAGACTAATTAACTAAAATTCTACGACACCAAGAGCCAGCTATCAATTCTCCCCCTGTGGAAAAAGCAATTAATAAATTACACCAGCAAAGTTCAACCCACATATAAATA
>NZ_LN889912.1 GCF_900009145.1 Planktothrix tepida PCC 9214 | reverse complement strand
GAGAGATGGATTCTGAAGCTAATGCTTAAACGTAATGTTTAAGATATGCCCATGGAGTCCGGTTTAGTTGTTAGGTAAGGTTTTAATTAGCAGTTAAAACGGTGAAAACGAGTATAACCAAGACTACGACTGCATGGAATACTATCAATTGGGCGAAAGTTCAACGGGTAGTATTTAAGCTGCAAAAGAGAATTTACCAGGCATCATTATCGGGACAAAATGCAAAAGCTCGGAA
>NZ_LN889911.1 GCF_900009145.1 Planktothrix tepida PCC 9214 | reverse complement strand
TACGGGTAATACTTTAGCTAATATTATTACCGGAAATACTGCTAATAATATTCTCAATGGTAGTAGCGGTGCTGACCAATTATTAGGTGGGGATGGCAATGATTCTCTGAGTGGAGATGCTGCTAATGATACCCTTACAGGTGGACTTGGTGCGGATAAATTTATCTACAATACCAATGCTGCTTTTGCTACTTCTGCCGTTGGTGTAGATACGATTACCGATTTTACCATAGCCCAAGGTGATCAAATTGTATTAGATAAAACCACCTTTACCAGTATTAGCAGTATTGCGGGAACTGGGTTTTCTGTTGTTGGTGAGTTTGCCAAAGTGACCACCGATGCTCTCGCTGCGACCAGCGCGGCGGATATTGTGTATAACACTGCAACCGGAGGATTATTTTATAATCAAAATGGTACAGCCGCAGGTTTTGGTACAGGGGCTCAATTCCTTACCTTAACGAATAAACCAGCCTTAACAGCAACTCAATTTGTAATTCAAGCTTAATTTGAAATTGATAAACAGAG
>NZ_LN889910.1 GCF_900009145.1 Planktothrix tepida PCC 9214 | reverse complement strand
GCCTAACTTTTTCTCTGTCTCATAGTCAACCTTACCCCCAACTTCTAGCCAGATTTTCTTCTGGACACTAAAGCCAAAGTGGGACATACTGTATTTTACCCAAAGTTGGTCAATAGTGCGTAAATCCTCAGAGGGGAAATTATTGATTGAGTTTGTATCTAACCATCCCTCATGAGTTCTTCCTGTTACCTCTAACATTTTATTAGCCGTTTCTCGATCAGCTTCTTTCCACTTTCCAGCCTTCAAAAGTTGTTCTAATTGATCATAATTAACCCCTTTAGCTGATTTTAATTCGATATCAAGTTGGGGTGTTGGTTGCGATGTAAGCTGACAGTTTTTGATGCGACGAGAGAATCGTCCAAAAAGTCCACCCCAAGAACGCCCCCCCCACCAACCACGGGAAAGTCCCCCCACCACACCAACACGAGGGAGGTGGCCTACGGGAGCTTGCAATGAAAAGGTTAGATGATCATAGTTCATCCAACTACCGTTCTTTCTCCATCCAACGCGATCGCCTAACTTTTTCTCTGTCTCATAGTCAACCTTACCCCCAACTTCTAGCCAGATTTTCTTCTGGACACTAAAGCCAAAGTGGGACATACTGTATTTTACCCATAACTGATTAATGGTGCGTAAATCCTCAGAGGGGAAATTATTAATTGAGTTTGTATCTAACCATCCCTCATGAGTTCTTCCTGCTACTTCTAACATTTTATTAGCCGTTTCTCGATCAGCTTCTTTCAACTTTCCGGCTTTCAAAAGTTGTTCTAATTGATTGTAATTAACCCCTTTAGCTGACTTTAATTCGATATCAAGTTGGGGTGTTGGTTGGGGTGTTGGCTGCGATGTAACCTGACAGTTCTTAACGCGAGATAAGAACAAACTAGCCCAGCGCTGATCATTGATGAACATCGACATACGACCGATACGCGGGAGATGACCAACGGGAGCTTGCAATGAAAAGGTTAAATCATCGTAGTCGATCCAATTACTATTCTTTCTCCATCCAACGCGATAGCCTAACTTTTTCTCTGTCTCATAGTCAACCTTACCCCCAACTTCTAGCCAGATTTTCTTCTGGACACTAAAGC
>NZ_LN889909.1 GCF_900009145.1 Planktothrix tepida PCC 9214 | reverse complement strand
GGGAAAAAGGTACAAGTAAAAGTTAGTTATACTGACTTATTAGGAACAGCAGAAACAGTTAATAGTAGTCCAACTGCTGTAGTTACTAATGTTAACGACTTACCGACAGGTAATGTTAGTATTACAGGAACAGCAACACAAAACCAAATTTTAACCGCCACCAATACTTTAGCGGATGTTGATGGTTTAGGAACGTTTAATTATCAATGGCAAGAGTCC
>NZ_LN889908.1 GCF_900009145.1 Planktothrix tepida PCC 9214 | reverse complement strand
GAAACAGACTGCTGATAGAACTCTATCGCTTTTTGGTATTCTCCCAGACTCTCATAAGCATTTCCTAGACCCATGAAAGAACCTGCTACACCATTGCGATCACCTATTTCTTGAAAAATAGAAAGAGACTGCTGAAAGAACTCTATCGCTTTTTGATATTCTCCCAGACGGTTATAAGTATTTCCCAGATTATTGAAAGAACCCGCTACACCATT
>NZ_LN889907.1 GCF_900009145.1 Planktothrix tepida PCC 9214 | reverse complement strand
TATAGCAGTCCTAAATCATTATCAAGAGCATGATATAATGATATACACTACTTGATTATAACAATAAAAATTATGAATGGCTTACAACAGGCAGAAAAAGAGGGGAACAAAGAAATAGCTGAATTAGAAATTTTAATTGAGAGTAATCTTTCGGCAAGAGAACTAAAACGAGCAATAGCTGTCAGGATGGCACTCACCGGTAAAATTTACCGTGAAATCAGCCAAATTTTAGGCGTAAGCGAATTTTTTATTGGGTATTGGAAAAAAGTTTTTAAAGTCAAAGGAATCGCCGGGTTAAAACTAGGATATAAAGGCTCAAAAGGGTATTTAAGTATTCAACAAAAAACAGAAGTAATTGAGTGGTTAAAGAATAAAAAGTATTGGGATTTAGATGAGTTAGTTATTTATGTGGAGCAAGAATTTGGGGTAATATATAAATCCAAACAAAGCTACTATAAACTGTTTGAGCAGGCAAATATTAGTTGGAAGAAGTCTCAGAAAGTGAATCCCAAATTTAGCGAAGAGCAGGTAAAAAAAAAGAGAGAAGAAATTAATGAGATGTTATCGAAACAAAAGACTGGCATAGAATCGGGGGAAGTAATAGTATTTTTTTTAGATGAATGTCATCTACTTCATGGAGATGTTAAGGGCTACGTTTGGGGTCAATCAAATCTAAGAATTGAAGTTCCAATTACCAATGAAAAAGAGCGACAAACTTATTTTGGAGCACTGAATTATCAAAGTAAAAGATTCCACGTTCAAAGTTACCCATCTGGGGATGGAAAATCAACAGTTGAATTTATAAAATACTTACAAAACCAATATAAAAACAAGAAAATTATCTTAATTTGGGATGGAGCCACCTATCATAGATTTGGAGAATTTAGAAAATTTTTATCAGAAATAAATGGGGATAAAGAACCTGATGATTTTTTAATTACTTGTATTTTATTTGCTCCTAATGCTCCGCAACAAAATCCGGTTGAAGATATTTGGTTACAAGCGAAAAACTTTTTGAGGAAGTATTGGTATTTATGCAAGTCGTTTAAGATTATCAAATTTTTGTTTGAGTTCTTTACCAAAGAACATAAATTTGATTTTCCCAAAATTCATCAGTATACTTATACATAGAAAATCATTTAGGATTGCTATAGTT
>NZ_LN889906.1 GCF_900009145.1 Planktothrix tepida PCC 9214 | reverse complement strand
CGTCTTAATTGCCTTCCGACGTGACATCCCTGCAATTACATTTGTAGCAGGTTGTCGTAAATACTCTTTAATCAGGGAATAACGTTCTAATTCCTCCAATGTCAAGTAAACTAACCCCCGCATATCCACATCACTATCCGCCGGAAGATTAAACTCCTTTTCGAGTTTATGGGCAATATCATTGACTGTATTTTGACCATTTGATAATTCCCAGACTCTTACTGCTAGTGGCGTTAAACAATGGGAGGAATGATTATCTTGATCGTAAATGATCAACTCATTACCAATATCTTGCAGTAACAGACTTTCAGTTCTGGCGACAGGGAGCATTATTTTTCTCCGTATTTATATTAATGGAAGAGCATTAAAAACAACTCAAATAAGTAGATAGTCAGCAATCAACTTAAACCTGAAAAAGCGAATTAAAAATACAGAAGTAGTTACAGTATTTTGGATTTTACGCTTAATTATGCCCACCTCCTTACAACTCTTTTTTTAGTGCCTATTTACTACAGCAAATTGACCAAATAATTAGTCAACAAAAGTGCAATTTGAATCCATAACGCACACACATTCTGGAACTGGATCGCCTTCAATATAACGTTTTTTGCAAACTCCTCCTGCCTTTTTACAACTATTCTCTTTATCTACACAGAAGAACCCCGTTGTTATGGCTGTTAAGGTACAGTTTCCTTTAGGTAGGATTACACAAGGCTTCTTAGGAGTAGGAGGATCACCTACTGAGGTAGAACCTCCTGGATCAGGAACAGCGATTGATTTAACCATAGGAAACATCGAACCGATCGCAAACCCACCCACCAATGTAGCCGTCTTAATTGCCTTCCGACGTGACATCCCTGCAATTACATTTGTAGCAGGTTGTCGTAAATACTCTTTAATCA
>NZ_LN889905.1 GCF_900009145.1 Planktothrix tepida PCC 9214 | reverse complement strand
AAAGAAAGGCAAACTTATTATGGAGCTTTAGATTACCAAACGAAAGAATTTATTATCAAAGGTTATGCGGCGGGAAATACAGAAAATACCGTAGACTTTATCCAGTATTTACAGCAGCAAAATCCGGGGAAAAGGTTAGCTATAGTCTGGGATAATGCCACTTATCATTGTTCTCAAAAGTTTAGAGATTATTTAACTGAAGTTAATCAAAATTTATCGGAAGAAGAATGGCGGATTACTTGTCTAAATTTTGCCCCCAATGCACCTGAACAAAATCCTGTAGAAGATATTTGGTTACAAACCAAAAATTTCGTGAGAAAATTTTATCATTTATGCCCATCTTTTAAAGTAATTAAGTGGCTATTCGAGTTTTTCGCTCAGGGTCAAATTTTTGATTTCCCCAAAATTTTTATGTATGGGATTTTGCCACAACCTATTTAGGATTGCTATAT
>NZ_LN889904.1 GCF_900009145.1 Planktothrix tepida PCC 9214 | reverse complement strand
GAAATATTAGTTAAATGATTAAGATATTCCAACAAAACTTGTCTATTGATGATTTCTATCGACCATCTACCGTACTCTTTGAGCAACGGGATTAAGGTAGATTGATATGAACTCAGAGTGCTTTTAGCTAGTCCCTGTCGCTCTAAAAACCTTGTAGCTAAATCCGCTAAAGTAATCATTACTTTTTTTGATATTTTAAGAAACCTTTTACTAAAAGTGTAGATTTAATATATTATTAATCAATACACTTTTAGATATAATTTAATGGGAGTCACAGAAGAAAATCTACTTCCCAAGGGAGATGAAGCCTTAGCTGATTACATCCGCCGATTGCGAATCAAGCAGAA
>NZ_LN889903.1 GCF_900009145.1 Planktothrix tepida PCC 9214 | reverse complement strand
GAAATATTAGTTAAATGATTAAGATATTCCAACAAAACTTGTCTATTGATGATTTCTATCGACCATCTACCGTATTCTTTGAGCAACGGGATTAAGGTAGATTGATATGAACGCAGAGTGCTTTTAGCTAGTCCCTGTCGATCTAAAAACCTTGTAGCTAAATCCGCTAAAGTAATCATTACTTTTTCTGATATTTTAAAAAACTTTTTACTAAAAGTGTAGATTTAATATATAATTAATCAATATACTTTTAGATATAATTTAATGGTAGTAACAGAAGAAAATCTACTTCCCAAGGGAGATGAAGCCTTAGCTGATTACATCCGCCGATTGCGAATCAAGCAGAA
>NZ_LN889902.1 GCF_900009145.1 Planktothrix tepida PCC 9214 | reverse complement strand
GGTTCTAATTTCTAAAGCCGATTGGTAGGCTGCGATCGCCTGTTCTATATTCTGAGCTTTTTCCCCTTTGATTCTATTAGAATAGGCATTAGCCAGATTATTTTGAATCATTGCCCAATCTTCAGGAAATGCTTCACGGGTTCTAATTTCTAAAGCCGATTGGTAGGCTGCGATCGCCTGTTCTATATTCTGAGCTTTTTCCCCTTTGATTC
>NZ_LN889901.1 GCF_900009145.1 Planktothrix tepida PCC 9214 | reverse complement strand
AAATATTCTTCAGGAATATCCACACCCTGTTGTTTCAAATAATCAACAGCTTTTTCTAAGTACACCGTATTCCATAAAACTATCGCCGCCACCACCAAATTTAACCCACTGGCACGATAAAATTGATCTTCATAAGAGCGGTCGCGCACCTCACCCAGACGATTAAAAAATACCGCCCTTTTGAGAGTATGTTTTGCCTCACCCTTGTTTAGCCCCGCAGTCGCCCTTCGTCGTAATTCAGGACT
>NZ_LN889900.1 GCF_900009145.1 Planktothrix tepida PCC 9214 | reverse complement strand
AATATTAGGGGTCGAGGGGGGCTTTACAACCCCCAACTCCCATTCAGAACCGTGCTTGCGACTTTCATCGCACACGGCTCCTAGTCTAATTGTCTGTTATCATCAGAACATCCGGTTTCTTTTGGGTTGTACGACCCATCGGTTGCCGTTTTAGTATCGTGACAATGGCGATGTAATAATTGCAGATTTTTATATTCATCTTTACCGCCTAGTGACGTGGGGATGATATGGTCGATCTCTGCAATATCTTCTGGGGTAAAATATTGTCCACAGAAATTGCATTTGCCTTTTTGCTTTTTGAGCAAAATTGCTACTCGTTTTGGGACATCATAAGATGTTCCTTTTCTTGTACTCCAATACATCCAGTTTCCGTCATACGGTGATGCTTCAGGTCTTACAGTTACATGACGAGTAATAGGTGTTTCTGCATGGGTAAGTAATCTGTAACCTTTTTGGGTTTCAAAATTCCATGTTCTATTACCGTTCTTTTTGAAATAATGTTTCAGATTTTTGTAACCTGCTTTACCACATCGGCTAACTGTCCATGCTCTTAATCTCAGCCATGTATTATGGTCTAAAAAGGAAAATGTTTCTTTGGAAACAGCTTTGGAATGGTAGTTACACCATCCTCTTATGACTGGATTTAGGCGTTTGATTAATGCGTATTGAGGTGCAGTTTTGTGGGTTTTAATCACTTCTTTCACTTTATCCGCGTGAGCTTTA
>NZ_LN889899.1 GCF_900009145.1 Planktothrix tepida PCC 9214 | reverse complement strand
AAAAGGAGGTGATCCAGCCACACCTTCCGGTACGGCTACCTTGTTACGACTTCACCCCAGTCATCAGCCCTGCCTTCGGCACCCTCCCCCCTTGCGGGTTAGAGTAATGACTTCGGGCGTGGCGAACTTCCATGGTGTGACGGGCGGTGTGTACAAGGCCCGGGAACGGATTCACCGCAGTATGCTGACCTGCGATTACTAGCGATTCCTCCTTCATGCAGGCGAGTTGCAGCCTGCAATCTGAACTGTGCCAAGGTTTCTGAGATTCGCTCTCCCTCGCGGGTTGGCTGCTCTCTGTCCTTAGCATTGTAGTACGTGTGTCGCCCAGGACGTAAGGGCCATGCTGACTTGACGTCATCCTCACCTTCCTCCGGTTTGTCACCGGCAGTCTCGCTAGAGTTCCCAACTTAATGATGGCAACTAACGACGAGGGTTGCGCTCGTTGCGGGACTTAACCCAACATCTCACGACACGAGCTGACGACAGCCATGCAGCACCTGTCTTCTGGTTCCCTAAGGCACTCTCTCCTTTCAGAGAGATTCCAGAGATGTCAAGTCCTGGTAAGGTTCTTCGCGTTGCATCGAATTAAACCACATACTCCACCGCTTGTGCGGGCCCCCGTCAATTCCTTTGAGTTTCACACTTGCGTGCGTACTCCCCAGGCGGGAAACTTAACGCGTTTGCTCCGGCACGGCCCGGGTCGATACAGGCCACACCTAGTTTCCATCGTTTACCGCTAGGACTACTGGGGTATCTAATCCCATTCGCTCCCCTAGCTTTCGTCCCTCAGTGTCAGTTGTAGCCCAGCAGAGCGCTTTCGCCACCGGTGTTCTTCCTGATCTCTACGCATTTCACCGCTACACCAGGAATTCCCTCTGCCCCTACTACACTCTAGCTC
>NZ_LN889898.1 GCF_900009145.1 Planktothrix tepida PCC 9214 | reverse complement strand
ACTAATAATAATCTGGGGAATGCCTATTTAAGACTAGCAGCAATAGAAAATACCCAAGAGAATTTAAAAGCAGCCATCGCTTGTTATCAACAGGCTTTAATTGTTCTTCAACAACAGACCTACCCCCAAGATTGGGCAATGACTAATAATAATCTGGGGAATGCCTATTTAAGACTAGCAGCAATAGAAAATACCCAAGAGAATTTAAAAGCAGC
>NZ_LN889897.1 GCF_900009145.1 Planktothrix tepida PCC 9214 | reverse complement strand
GAAAATGCGATCGCTTTAAATTCGACTGTATCAGAAACTAATATATTTGAACCGAGTTTAAATAAAGAGTTAGGGAAAACAGCACAATTCCCCCTAGAAGTTTCTCAGCAAATAGCAAGTGCTGAAATTAATCAATCCTCGAATTTAGAGGTTTTACTCAATAAATCAGCTACGGAAAAAAGGGGAAATTTTAGCTTTCCCGTTATTTCCGAAAATGCGATCGCTTTAAATTCGACTGTATCAGAAACTAATATATTT
>NZ_LN889896.1 GCF_900009145.1 Planktothrix tepida PCC 9214 | reverse complement strand
CCTTATATTGTGCAGTTCGAGAAGCACGGCAACGGTTACAGGATGAGTTTGAAGACAAGTTTCCCTGTGCAAGTTGGTTGCCTGTCATTTATCAGCATCCCGCCTATTTTCCTGAACTTTTCCAATATCCCCTTCAAAAGCAATTTTCTTTTTCAAAACAGGCAAAAGTCGCTTTACTTTTATTAACTTTAGGAGGGTTTAGTTGGTTTATGGTTAGACCGCCACTTGCTAAAACCTTACATAATCAATGGTGGGATTTTTATCAATCTGGTCAATTATCTCTAGTACAAATGACGCTCAAATTCGCTTTAATTTTAGAGCCTAATAATCGCGCTACCCGTTATACTTTAGGAAAGCTTTGTGAGTCGGTTCAAGACCTAGACTGTGCTCGAAAACACTTTCAATTTGCTGCCCAGGAAGGTTTGCCTGCTGCCTATAGTGATTTAGCTCGATTGATGATAGTTAAAGACTATGATTATAATCAAAGTGCTCATTTAAGTCAGTTAGGACTCAAATGGGTTGACGATGAGGATCAACAGGTGCGTTATTCCTTGTTGAAAAATCTAGGTTGGGCGCGGTGGAAACAGGGGCGCGATAGTGAAGCTTTAAACATTTTAGAAAC
>NZ_LN889895.1 GCF_900009145.1 Planktothrix tepida PCC 9214 | reverse complement strand
AAACGGTTAATAGTAGTCCGACTTCTGTGGTTTCTGGACTTTTGAATAATGCTCCTACAGGAACAGTTAATATTACAGGAACAGCGACACAAAACCAAATTTTAACAGCAACCAATACCTTAGCAGATGTTGATGGTTTAGGAACGTTTAATTATCAATGGCAAGAGTCATCTGATAATGGAGTCACCTGGACTAATATTAGTGGAGCGACTAATAATAC
>NZ_LN889894.1 GCF_900009145.1 Planktothrix tepida PCC 9214 | reverse complement strand
AATTATCAATGGCAAGAGTCATCTGATAATGGAGTCACCTGGACTAATATTAGTGGAGCGACTAATAATACTTTTACCTTATCTCAAACGCAAGTTGGGAAAAAGGTACAAGTCAAAGTTAGTTATACTGACTTATTAGGAACAGCAGAAACGGTTAATAGTAGTCCGACTTCTGTGGTTTCTGGACTTTTGAATAATGCTCCTACAGGAACAGTTAATATT
>NZ_LN889893.1 GCF_900009145.1 Planktothrix tepida PCC 9214 | reverse complement strand
AAACACCAGGAAGGGAAATACTGGTATCTTCAATAAAACCACTGCCTGTGTTTTTGTACAATTTCGAGATGGGGTTCGATGAATTATCGTAACCCGTCAACAGGAAGTCGGATTTGCCGTCTCCGGTGTAGTCAGACCAGGCGACCGAACCTTTCCAAACATCAGGAAGGGAAATACTGGTATCTTCGCTAAAACCACTGCCTGTGTTTTTGTACAATTTCGAGATGGGTTTCCTATCGTAACCCGTCAACAGGAAGTCGGATTTGCCGTCTCCGGTGTAGTCAGACCAGGCGACAGAACTATCAGAAACACCAGGAAGGGAAATACTGGTATCTTCGCTAAAACCACTCCCCGTGTTTTTGTACAGTCTGGAGATGTAGCCTGAACTTGAGGCACCCGTCAAGAGGAAGTCGGATTTGCCATCTCCGTTGTAGTCAGACCAGGCGACGGAACCGTACCAAACACCAGGAAGGGAAATACTGGTATCTTCAATAAAACCACTGCCTGTGTTTTTGTACAATTTCGAGATGGGG
>NZ_LN889892.1 GCF_900009145.1 Planktothrix tepida PCC 9214 | reverse complement strand
GCGCACCGAACCTAGAAAAAATAATACGTTTGAAAGTCGAATTAACGAACTCCTAGTCAAAAAATCAGGAGAGGAATCAGTTATAAAGACTGAGGACTCCCAAAAGATAACATGACTAGCAAGTCTAGTCAACAGAAGAGCTACAAATTCTTCAAAATGGAGAGTTTGATCCTGGCTCAGGATGAACGCTGGCGGTCTGCTTAACACATGCAAGTCGAAC
>NZ_LN889891.1 GCF_900009145.1 Planktothrix tepida PCC 9214 | reverse complement strand
GTGCGAGACGTTCCTGCCAAAGTTTAGGTTTAAACACCGAAACGTAAGCAGGGAGATAGGTTCAGACAATTGGTAATTGATGCTAAATCAATAGTAAATCCAATTAAATCTATCTTAACTTTGAAAATGTGACCTTAAAGGAAGGTCAATCTCGGAGTCAATGGTGCGGCTTTCCGAATAATAAAGTACGGTAGCCTATTCCAAAGAGATTCGGCAATTCCCACAGTGTCAGACTGATTATCAAAACACTGAAGCTGGGAGTAACGGGAAAACGGATTTAAGTCAAAATCTAAGAATTTCTCTAGCCAATTGCCCAAGAATAACGAAAGTAAACATCCGGCTTGAACTGTCGTAAAAATTAAGTAGCGAAATTGACTTGATTACGCTGCGTTCAAAAGAACAAGGGGAAAAGGTAGGGGGCTCAACAAACCCTCTATAAAAGGTAAGGTTAATTCCGTATAACACTTACTTAGACTCCCAAAAGTACCCCGGCAGATAGGATGATTCTAAAGGCAATAAACCCATTTTCAAGGAACGTTAAAACCCCTCATATACTCCTACAGTGGTCGAATACTGTTAGGTAGCTACAAATCTAAAGCGTATGTTATGAGGGCCAGAGATGGAGTCAGAAGCTAAAGCCTAGATGTAATATTTAGGATACGCTGATAGATTCCGGTTTAGTTGTTAGGTAAGGTTTCAATTAGCAGTAAAAACGGTGAAAACGAGTATAACCAAGACTACGGAAGCATGGAATTCTATCAATTGGGCGAAAGTCCAACGGGTAGTATTTAAGCTGCAAAAGAGAATTTACCAAGCATCATTATCGGGACAAAATGCGAAAGCTCGAAAGCTCCAAAAACTTCTAGTTAAGTCATATTACGCCAAACTCTTAGCAATCAGAAGGGTTACTCAAGATAATCAGGGCAAGAAAACAGCCGGGGTTGATGGCATTAAATCCATCACACCCAAGCAACGACTAGAACTTGCTCAAAACCTGAGTAAATACCAAAAGGCGAAACCACTCCGAAGAAAATGGATACCCAAACCTAACGGAGAAAAACGTCCTTTAGGAATCCCAACTCTACAAGATAGAGTCAGGCAAGCCTTGGTTAAATTGGCATTAGAACCTCAATGGGAAGCCAGATTCGAGGGTGAAAGTTACGGGTTTAGACCCGGACGCTCTGCCCATGACGCGATGTCACGAATCTTCCAAAGCATCAGCAAAGGTGAATATTACATCCTAGATGCTGACATCTCAAAGTGTTTTGACCAGATTAATCATGATTACCTACTGTCCAAAATTGATTGTCCATCAACAATAAAAGCCCAAATCAGACAATGGTTGAAAGCTGGAGTGATGGATAACGGCATATTTGAAGCAACAGAGGCGGGCACTCCGCAAGGGGGGGTCATCAGTCCTTTACTTGCTAACATCGCACTGGATGGAATGATTGAGTTAATTAAACACAAATTCCCTAAAAAGAATAACCGCGTTCAAGCTCAAGTCATCAGATATGCCGATGATTTCGTGGTGATAAGTCCACAATTAGAAATCATACAACAGTGCCAAATTGCTATCGAAGAATGGTTAAAACCCATCGGGTTAGAACTGAAACCAACTAAAACCCGAATCTGTCACACACTGAGAGAAATCGAAGTAAAAGACGAAAAGGTACAACCAGGATTCGATTTTCTAGGTTGGAATTTCCGACAATATCCAGTTGGTAAACACCATTGTGGTACAACAGGAGGAAACACCAAACAATTAGGATTTAAAACCCTAATTAAACCTAGTAAAAAGGCAATTAAAGCTCACGCGGATAAAGTGAAAGAAGTGATTAAAACCCACAAAACTGCACCTCAATACGCATTAATCAAAC
>NZ_LN889890.1 GCF_900009145.1 Planktothrix tepida PCC 9214 | reverse complement strand
CACCCAAAAAGAGTTGAGCTTAAAAGCACAAATACACATTCAGACCATCCGCAAAATAGAAGGTGGACAAACTTTAAGAGTCAATCAAAAAGCTAAAAGCGGTTTAGCCTCTGCGTTGGGGATACCAGCGGAATATTTGGATGCAGCCGCGAAGAAAGTCCCTCTAGAAACAATAACTACATTCAAGTTTTGCCCAAAATGTTGGACAGCCGGGACTACCCCTGACCCAATGTGGACTGATTTACGGTCGAAATATTGCTTTGCTTGTGGTACAGCCTTACGAAACCGTTGTATTAGTTGTG
>NZ_LN889889.1 GCF_900009145.1 Planktothrix tepida PCC 9214 | reverse complement strand
AAAAGGTAGAACTACTGGTAGCCAAATCTGGTAACTATCGAGCAAGAAGTCCATGTGTAGCGAAAGCAAAGATGTGTCCAAACCATCGTAATTCTAAATGGTGCAATGGCTAAATCAGAGTAAAAACCTGATTAACACCAAGCCAAAAGGCAAGGATAGGGCATAAGCGGTTTTCTAGCCGACTCATTAGCACCGCCCAATAAACCCGGTGGATAGCATCACGCTAAAGACTTCAAACAAATGTGTAATCGGAACGAAGTAA
>NZ_LN889888.1 GCF_900009145.1 Planktothrix tepida PCC 9214 | reverse complement strand
GGCAGGGCTGATGACTGGGGTGAAGTCGTAACAAGGTAGCCGTACCGGAAGGTGTGGCTGGATCACCTCCTTTTCAGGGAGACCTACTTCTGGAGAAGTGCCAAATCCCAACAAAAAAAGCACTCACAGAAGTCATCCCAGGTCGGAACTAGGAAAAAGAAAAAGAGACTTTCAAACGTCAACTAGGTTGGGTAAAAGGGCTATTAGCTCAGGTGGTTAGAGCGCACCCCTGATAAGGGTGAGGTCCCTGGTTCAAGTCCAGGATGGCCCACCTAAACAATGTGGGGGTATAGCTCAGTTGGTAGAGCGCTGCCTTTGCAAGGCAGATGTCAGCGGTTCGAGTCCGCTTACCTCCACTAAACCCATCAAAACCGAGAACAAACTAGCACTACAGCTTTCATCACCAGAAAGAGTAAATGCTGGAAATGTTCCAGCCAGAACCTTGAAAACTGCATAGAAAAATCAGAAGGGATCAAAAATGAAACCCAAACCGGGAAGAAAAAACCCGGAAAATTTTGGTGTTCAGGAGTTCGGAAACGAACAGTGATTCAAAAAGAGAATTGGTCAAGATAGAAAGGGCTGACGGTGGAAACCTTGGCACACAGAGGCGAAGAAGGACGTGGC
>NZ_LN889887.1 GCF_900009145.1 Planktothrix tepida PCC 9214 | reverse complement strand
CAAGGCTTGAAGCAAGGCTTGAGCCGTATGATTGGGATAACCATCATGTACGGTTCTTAGGGGAGGGGAGAGTGATGACACTCGAACCTTACCCGCTCCCTAAGCGCGTAGCGTAGGGGTGGGAGTGTCAAGATGCTGTTCTCGTTGTTGAGGATAAAAGGGTTTGTATCTTCTCTCAATAGTTTGGCTATTTCATCGCAATGAAAAATTCTGGAGAAAGAGATCTCGTTGAAAAAGCTTTGTTATCACAAAGTCAAGGAGAACTGAACGAAGCTATTTCCTATTATCAGCAAGCACTTCAAATTTGTCCTCAGTGGCCTGAAGTTTATTATAATTTAGGGATTATTTTTGAACAACAGCAAAATTTATCACAAGCTATTCACTGCTATCAACAAGCAATTTTACAAAAGCCTAATTATGCTGAAGCTTACTATAATTTAGGAGTGGTTTATCAAAATAAAAGTTTAATTGAATCAGCCATTAAAAGTTATCAAAAAACAATTGAACTTGCACCTCAACTCATCAGAGCTTATAATAATTTAGGATGTTTATGGATAGAAA
>NZ_LN889886.1 GCF_900009145.1 Planktothrix tepida PCC 9214 | reverse complement strand
GATGAGGGGATGAGGGGATGAGGGGAAGGGGAGATGGGGGAATGTTTAATGGTAGTTAAATTGTTAATACAGTATTGGATGGGAGAGGTAAATACTGGTTATTACCTATTTTTTATTAACACCCATAAAATTACTATTTATTATTGCCTATTGCCTATTGCCTATTACCTATTGCCTCTCTAATTATTAATACCTAATCAGTCTCTTTTCGGGGATTAGACTTGACAAATATTTATTTTAAGATAAAATCCTGATGAACCTCTATTTTTATGAACGCGAATGTTAACCCAGGATAAGCCTTTAACAGAAACAGCATTTCTGGCTAAACTCAACGAAATTATTGAAACCCATCACTTACTCAAGCATCCCTTTTATCAAATGTGGAATGAAGGGAAATTGACATTAACGATGCTACAAGAGTATGCCCAAGAATATTATCTGCACGTTCATAACTTCCCCACCTATGTTAGTGCAACTCATGCAGCTTGTGATGATATCAACATTCGCAAAATGTTGTTAGAAAATTTAATTGAAGAAGAACGGGGTTCTGCCCATCACCCGGAATTGTGGTTACGGTTTGCAGAAGGATTAGGAGTTGAACGCAGTGAAGTTCTCAACCGGAAAACTTTAAGTAAAACCCAAGAATCTGTTCAGATTCTTAAAGAATTATCTCGCAGTGAAGAACCCGAAAAAGGGTTAGCTGCTTTGTACGCTTACGAATCTCAATTCCCTCAAGTTTCGACTACTAAAATTGCGGGACTAGAGGAATTTTATGGGATTAATGAAGAATCGGCTTTATCCTTCTTTAAAGTTCATGAAAAAGCAGATGAAATCCACAGCCAAATGACTCGCAAAGCCTTGTTACAACTGTGTCAAACCGCAGAACAACAACAAGCAGCATTAGACGCGGCACAAACTGCTGTTGATGCGTTTAACTTGCTCTTAGATGGAGTGTATGAAGAGTATTGCCAAAATTAGAATGTAGGCGAAATCCCGGTTGATTTTTCTTAAAAATTCAGTAGAGGCGTTCACAATAACGTCTCTACTGTGAGCTAATCAAGAGAACTTAAATCGCCTCAACGATTCCATTAGTGCCAATACTAATACTTTTATGGCCTGCACCGCCAGAGTAAATATTGACGGTGAGTTCATTTTTTTCGGCATCATAACTGCCTTTAAAGCCCAGAGGAGTCCCATCCTGGGTATAAATTAAAATGTTGACTCCCCCCGTTTTTACCTGTGAGAATGGCATAGCCGTTGATTGTCCACTGGCTAAAACTTTCGAGGAATTTTGGCTTAAACCATACTGAATTGGTTTTCCCGCTTCATTGATGAGTCGAACGGTAAACTTTTGATCCGTTTTAACTCGAAATCCTGTATAAACTTGGGCAAAACTGGGACTAGGGAAAAGTATTGTTGGAGTAGCGAAACCTACTGTCGCAACTAAAGCAACCGTTGTTAGAATTTTGAGTTTCATAGGTTTTATGGAATTAAAGTAGAATCAGTGTGTCAATCATTCTAATCTATATTTTTGAGGTTCACACTTTAATTTTTTACCTGAGAAACAAATAACTTTTCTGGCTGATGTCAAATCAAAATTTTAGATTTTCTCAACATTTAATGATTGACTTTTTTACTGTTAGTTTTATAAAATTTTAGATTGATTAAAACGGTTGACTGTTAGCTGTTGACTGCTCATGTAGCACTATTCTTCCCCTCATCTCCCCATCTTCCCATCTTCCCATCTTCCCATCTCCCCTTGTCCC
>NZ_LN889885.1 GCF_900009145.1 Planktothrix tepida PCC 9214 | reverse complement strand
TAAATTTTATCTACATGGACTGACTCAGGATAATACCCCGTATATTCTTTAAAAGCCTCTATTTGTGCTTTTAAATCACAGGATTCGTTAAAATTATCCCAACTAATTCGGTCAAGAAATACATATTCATCCAGACAACTCGCCGACAATTTGGCACCAAATTCTACTGAAGTTCCGGCTTTTCCTCGCACAATCGGACGAATATGAGGTTGGCTCAAACTGACGATTCTATCGGAAATACTCTGTTTGTTATTATCAAACATCCATTGCTGTTGACGGTAAACTTCTGATATTACTAATAAACTCTTATATTGCTTGTTATTTAAGCTATCCAGCGTTGCTCTATTGGCGATAAGTTGGTCTATATGTCCTAAGTTTCGTTTAATATATTGCAGTTGTTTTTTAACTGCCTTTCGTCTTTTTTGTCGGGAAGGTCGGCGTTGTTTGGCTATTT
>NZ_LN889884.1 GCF_900009145.1 Planktothrix tepida PCC 9214 | reverse complement strand
TACGGTAGATGGTCGATAGAAATCATCAATAGACAAGTTTTGTTGGAATATCTTAATCATTTAACTAATATTTCCTATACTACGCACCACCGTCATCAAGCTGTAATCACGGCTTTGTTCAATTTTGCTGTTGATATGGGATATCTCAAATCTAATCCGATTGCTGGATTAACAAGACGTAAGCCGAACCGAGAGCAAGGAGAACACGCTACAAACGAGACTGTACGCTATCTTACGCCCAACCAATTAAGTATTCTGTATCATGTCATCAAAAAAGATGTGCGGTTGTCTGCGTTGGTGCGTTTGTTACATAGTAGTGGTGCTAGGATTGCTGAGATACTGGCTTTAAATTTAGAGCAAATAGACTTCAAAGCTAGGAAATTTCAAGTTATTGGCAAAGGTAATAAGCAACGGTGGTGTTTTTA
>NZ_LN889883.1 GCF_900009145.1 Planktothrix tepida PCC 9214 | reverse complement strand
CGGCTTCTCCAAAAGTAACGGATTCATAGGCTTTTTCAGTCACATTAATAATAACTAATGAATTTTATCTCTGATATACAATTATTTCTCAAAAGAATTCTGGGCAATTCTTAGATGGTAATACAATCGCTCCTATTCGCCATCTTATTAATCCACATACTGTCAAGATTACTGCTTCATAATTTTGCCTCTTTAACCGAAATCTTTCTGAAGCAACTCGATAAATTTTTATCAGTCTTATTAAATGTTCAACTACAATCCTTTGTTGGGCTTTTAACCGATTTTCTTCTCGCTTTTCCGCCGACATCTCTTGATTCCTCGGTTTCTTATACGGTGTATTAATTGCTGTTTCTCCTACATAAGCTTTATCCCCTCTGTATTTTTGATTATTCCCCAATTCCTGGCTTCTTTCTCTCCACAATTTCAGATCACTTGTTGCTCCGGTATAACCCACAGCTACATCCACTATTTCTTTTCCATTTGGCATGACAATGACTTGATTTTTAAAGGTATGTGTCTTTTTCTTTCCTGAGTAATATTTTTTCTGCTCTTCATTGTCTGTTGGTCTTTCCCTGGGCTGTTCATAGCTATCTACTACTAACTCAAA
>NZ_LN889882.1 GCF_900009145.1 Planktothrix tepida PCC 9214 | reverse complement strand
TTAAATAATCTGCGTTTAATAATTCAGCCTACTATTATATTGTGGTTGATTGTCCCGTGGCTAGATATTTTTCCTGACCGTTATTTATTGCGTGGTTTTCATAAATTAATTCAGAATATTAATCAATTTCAATCTTATTTTCCGAATGGATAACTCTACTTTTTATGACTTGTTGATTTCGGAGACTGACAGAAGAGGGATAT
>NZ_LN889881.1 GCF_900009145.1 Planktothrix tepida PCC 9214 | reverse complement strand
GTTAATAATCCTAATAACGGTACAGTTAACTTAAATCCTGATACTGGAGAAGTTGTCTTTACGCCTACACCCAGTTATATTGGGCCTGCAAGTTTTGAATATACTGTCAATGATGGAAACGGGGGAATTAGCACCGCAACTGTTAATATTACTGTTGATGAACTTCCTAACCAACCGCCTATTCTTGTTGATGATACTGCTACAACTCAACAAGATACTCCTGTCACCTTAACCCCTCTAAATAACGATACTGACCCAGAAGGTGATAATTTAATTATTGAATCCGTTAATA
>NZ_LN889880.1 GCF_900009145.1 Planktothrix tepida PCC 9214 | reverse complement strand
TCCATACTCCCTTTCTAACAAAACTTGTAAATCAGACAATCTTAACCAATCTCTTTCCCTTAATTCTTCAATAACTTTCTGTTTATCTTCGGGACTTAGATAGCCTTTTCTTCCTTTATATTGGAGTTTTAAACTCTCTACTCCTTCCACAAGAACCCGATTTTTCCACTGGCTAATAAATCCTTTATAACTTGTAATAAGTCTTGAATTTCCCGGTAGGCTTTCCCTTGTAATTTGAGTTTGACAGCGATCGCTCTTTTAATTTCTCTAGGATCTTTTGTCTGATTGATAAAATTGTCTATTTCGTTGATTAGATTCATTTTCCGTTGCCAGCTTTGGAGGATTATTGCTAACCTTACATTTATTATAACTCATTTGGAAGTGCTATA
>NZ_LN889879.1 GCF_900009145.1 Planktothrix tepida PCC 9214 | reverse complement strand
GAAATCTTAGAGTATTTGAATCAATGGGGTTTTGTATCGATAGAGTTAGAAACCTTGACAGTTCAAGAACAGGCTGATTTATTTTCGCAAGCTGAAGTCATTATCGCACCCCATGGGGCAGGATTAACAAATCTGGTTTTTTGTCAAGCGAATACCGTTGTAGTGGAGTTAGTTTCTCCCCATTATATTCGCCCTTATTATTGGCTAATTAGTCAGCAATTGGGACTGAAACATTATTCTATCCAAGGAGAAGCTTTAGGGTGTTCTTT
>NZ_LN889878.1 GCF_900009145.1 Planktothrix tepida PCC 9214 | reverse complement strand
CCTCCCTTAGCAACTGCGTTTTTCAGGGTCAGGTTCTTAAAATTCACATTCCCTGATTTGACAAAGAAAATCGGACGGTCATCTTGATCTGCTTTACCATCATTATTATTATCCCCATTGATGGTATGTCCTTGCCCATCAACAGTCATATCGCTATCAATCAAACTCCACATCCGTATCACATCGCTACCAAAATTCAGACGCACATCGGTATTGAGTTTGATGGTATCGGCTCCAGGGCTCTTATTGGCTCTGTCTATCGCCCAACTCAGAGTTCCTTCGGTATCTCCCTTACCGTTATCTTTGTCTTTGGTGACGATAATATCCCCCAAAAGGACTGTATTGGTTGGGTTACTATTAACGGTTTCTTTGGTTCCTTGTCCATCGGTATAACTAACTTTTACCTGTACCTTTTTCCCCACTTGTGTTTGAGATAAGGCAAAAGTATTATTAGTTGCTCCACTAATATTAGTCCAGGTGACTCCATTATC
>NZ_LN889877.1 GCF_900009145.1 Planktothrix tepida PCC 9214 | reverse complement strand
TTAAAAGCACAAATAGAGGCTTTTAAAGAATATACGGGGTATTATCCTGAGTCAGTCCATGTAGATAAAATTTACCGAACTAGAGACAACCGAGCTTGGTGTAAAGAAAGAGGAATTAGAATCAGTGGCCCTCCGTTAGGGAGACCCCCAGTAAATCTGAGTGAAGCTACTAAGAAGCAGGCGTTAGACGATGAAAAGATTCGGAATTCAATTGAGGGCAAATTTGGGCAAGGGAAAAGAAGATTTAGCCT
>NZ_LN889876.1 GCF_900009145.1 Planktothrix tepida PCC 9214 | reverse complement strand
CGGTCGAAATATTGCTTTGCTTGTGGTACAGCCTTACGAAACCGTTGTATTAGTTGTGACGAACCAATTATGTCACTGAAATTCAAATTTTGCCCTTACTGTGGTGTCAACTACAAATTTTCACCCAACTAATTAATCATTAATAATAATTACAAATAAATATAGGTAATCTAATTGGCAACTCGTGAACTTTTATCTCCAGCACAGCGACTACAATTTACGGAAATTCCCCATTTTATCACCCCAAGAGATCTAGCTCGCTACTATACTTTTAACAATGACGAACTCCGGGTTATAAAACAGCGGCGTAGACCACATAATCGGCTTGGTTTCGCCGTACAATTGTGTTATCTACGCTTTCCGGGTCGGGTTTGGAGTTTAGGAGAAATCGTACCGGAATCTGTACTTTTTTATATCGCATCTCAATTAAAAATTGACCCAACAATCATCAGAGAATATTCTCA
>NZ_LN889875.1 GCF_900009145.1 Planktothrix tepida PCC 9214 | reverse complement strand
TTATAACCTCCCGTTGCTTCAAAATATTGATGCTCAATATTCATCGAAGCAATATAATAAGGTAATAACATCACTTCATTGCAATGTAATTCCTGTTCATATTTATAGGGAAGGGCAGTTTTTCTAATTTCCTGCATCACCCGTAAAATAAAATTACCCGTCCCCACAAAGGGATCAAGAATATGCACACCCTTGTCATTTAACGACTTGCCAAACTCTTTTTGTAAGATATCCTCAACACTTTTAACCATAAAATTAACAATAGGTTGCGGTGTGTAAACAATTCCGTGCGTATCCGCAACTTTCACCGCAAACCCTTGAAAGAACTTCTCATAAACCGTATTCAAAAAATGCTGTTTATCGCTATAATCATCAATGGTTTGGGCCGCATCTTCCAAAGCGCGATAAAAATAATCAACTTCCCCTAAAAAATGATCTCGACTAAAAGATTTAGACGTTAATGCTTGAATTACCTTTTCAATTTCCACCGCAATAATATTGCGACGGGTGAAATCAGGATTATTAAAAATTTGTCTAAAAATTCGTTCTGTTAGCAAATGTTGGATTAACATTTCCTCCACCGCCGCCTCAGCAAGATTGGGGTTAATAGCTTGACGGCAAATGTCCGTAAATTCACTAAACGCTTGAATAAATTTCGGGTTCGTTTTCCGTTGAGTTTCAATTAAATTAATCAATTTACCCGATAAATCTTTAACTTGTCCCCCAAATTCTGATGCGGCTGTTTCCCATTGGGCAATTTCAGGAGTGCGATATTCAAAAAATAACTTTAACGTCTCAACTAAAATCTGCGGTTTCGTAATATCTTCATCACAGATTTGTTTCCCTCCTTGCCATAAAATAGCACGTTCAGGAGATTGAAAAATAATATTTTCTTTCGGATAACCAACGGCAAATTTTTGTTTAACTTCTCGGTCTAATTTATCTTGACTATCCTTGGCTTCCCAAACCCCATATCTAATACTTCCATCTCGAACTAAAGCACCATCAACCCGAATACTTTTACCATTGAGTAATTTAATTTGTTTTTCAGGAATTAAGGTTAAATCAAATTGTTGACAACAAGCTTTTAAGAGGTCTGCAAAGGCATCTTTCACCGCTAATTCATGGGAAACCCCCAATTTTGCAAACTGTTGTAAAGCGTCATAATAAGCTCTAACAGGTTTATGGGTGGGTTTCAAGTTTAGCGTCACCATAGGAAATAAGCCCTCAGACTATCTTTGCTAATTCTCTCATATTAAACTCAATATATCCCTCTTCTGTCAGTCTCCGAGGAGTAAAATTAGAAAATAAACCAGATGGGTAGCTAGAAGGGGGATAGG
>NZ_LN889874.1 GCF_900009145.1 Planktothrix tepida PCC 9214 | reverse complement strand
CTAGCAAGCCGAAGAATCTCATCCCAAGACTCAGAAATCAATTTCACATTAATCTTCCCGCCTAACAGAGGTGATAAAACCTCATCAGAAGAAGTAGACTCAAAAGTGTAAAGTTTCTTATCAGGTAAATCGCGCATTCGTGGAGCAAATTTAAACCCCAACAGATGGCACATAGCAAACACCTGCTCAGTATAGCCGCTTGTATCTGTATAATGCTCCTGAATCTGCAA
>NZ_LN889873.1 GCF_900009145.1 Planktothrix tepida PCC 9214 | reverse complement strand
TGGTTCTTCAGTATCTAGTATGCTAAAATTATAGTTAATAAAATCAAGAAAGACAAAAAATATATCTACCCCTAGCTGAAAAGCTTTTTCCGGTTGACAGTTAAGCCATCTGTGTTGTTAACTAAAATCAGAAAAATGGTAAATTCAGGGTAAATCAGTAACAATGACTTCCTCAAGGGAAATTAAAATGCTCACAGAACTTCTGGAGCTAGAAGGAGTAAAAGTAGTCTCACGTCATCAGCATAAAGGGATTGGAATAATTTTAGAGATAGAGCCAATCCATCAGGAAAGTAT
>NZ_LN889872.1 GCF_900009145.1 Planktothrix tepida PCC 9214 | reverse complement strand
TGAGAATATTCTCTGATGATTGTTGGGTCAAGTTTTAATTGAGATGCGATATAAAAAAGTACAGATTCCGGTACTATTTCTCCTAAACTCCAAACCCGCCCCGGGAAGCGTAGATAACACAATTGTACAGCGAAACCAAGCCGATTGTGTGGTCTACGTCGCTGCTTTATAACCCGGAGTTCGTCATTGCTAAAAGTATAGTAGCGAGCTAGATCTCTTGGGGTGATAAAATGGGGAATTTCCGTAAATTGTAGCCGCTGTGCTGGAGATAAAAGTTCACGAGTTGCCAATTAGATTACCTGTATTTATTTGTAATTATTATTAATGACTAATTAGTTGGGTGAAAATTTGTAGTTGACACCACAGTAAGGACAAAATTTGAATTTCAGCGACATAATTGGTTCGTCACAACTAATACAACGGTTTCGTAAGGCTGTACCACAAGCAAAGCAATATTTCGACCG
>NZ_LN889871.1 GCF_900009145.1 Planktothrix tepida PCC 9214 | reverse complement strand
AATAATATTAGTGGAAACGGAACATTACGACTCGATACCTCAGCAACTCCAACGATTAAAGATATTGCTGGAAACTCGTTAACAACAGCCTTTAATACAGGTGAAACTTATACCGTTGAGGTCATAACGCCAACACCGACCCCAACTCCAACGCCGACGATAACACCTAGCCCAACACCGACAATAACACCAACTCCAACACCCACACCGACGATAACACCTAGCCCAACGCCGACAATAACACCGACCCCAACACCCACACCGACGATAACACCGACCCCAACACCGACCCCAACTCCAACGCCCACACCGACAATAACACC
>NZ_LN889870.1 GCF_900009145.1 Planktothrix tepida PCC 9214 | reverse complement strand
ACTTCAGCAGTGGGGAAAAGCCCTAACAAAAACCGCCGATATTTTAGTGTATGGATGTGAAGTAGCAGCCGGAAAAATAGGAGAAAAATTCATCCAGCACCTGAATCAAATGATAGGGGCCAACATAGCAGCATCCAGCCAAAAAACTGGCAATGCGACCCTAGGAGGAGACTGGAAATTAGACAAAACCATCGGGTCAATAGAAACCCCCCTAGCTTTTTCAGCAGTAACAATGAAAAGCTATGCTGGAGTATTAGCAATCAAAGACTTCGATGTTAGCTCAATCTTCAGCGATGATGTCATTATTAACTACAATAACGGCA
>NZ_LN889869.1 GCF_900009145.1 Planktothrix tepida PCC 9214 | reverse complement strand
TGAAATTGCTATCTGGATTGGCGGTCTGGGCGGTAATAGCTGTATTTAATACAGGGATATCATTAACGGCAGTAACATCAATAGTAATTGTATTAGCTGCCACACTATCAATAATGCCGTCATTAACGGTGAACTTGAAGTTGGCATAACTGCTACCGTTAGCATTGGCAACTGGGGTGAAGACTAAGCTGGGAATATCAGCAGCAGTGATCACTTGGTTAGCTGTAACAGCAGTGCCATTCAGTTGTAATGTCCCCACTGTGGGCAGTTGGGTGATTTTTATTGATGCTAGGATGTCTTCGGTGTCGAGATCACTGAAACCGAAGTCCGCCGTCGTAAAGGTGTAGTTGTTGTCTTCGTTAACGGTTAGGGTTTTGTCCGTGGCAGTGGGAGTATTGTTAAAGGCCGTTACCACAATGGAGG
>NZ_LN889868.1 GCF_900009145.1 Planktothrix tepida PCC 9214 | reverse complement strand
AGTGCGATTCGTTTAGCTAAAAAATAGGCTGAAAAGCTTATGGGACAGCTAACTCAGTTGATGAAACTGGTGATAACTGATTACATTTGTAGGTGAGACGCTGTACGTCAAGTCCTACCCCTTAAGTGCTGAGGTGAAAGCATAACCCCTAATTTGCTTGGGTAGCAACCAACAGATTAAAGCGGGGTTAAAAGGTAGAACTACTGGTAGCCAAATCTGGTAACTATCGAGCAAGAAGTCCATGTGTAGCG
>NZ_LN889867.1 GCF_900009145.1 Planktothrix tepida PCC 9214 | reverse complement strand
CAGCTATCAATTCTCCCCCTGTGGAAAAAGCAATTAATAAATTACACCAGCAAAGTTCAACCCACATATAAATAAGAAAGCACCCATGAAAACCATTAAAAATTCCGTTACCACCAACAACACCGACAAAACCAGCAAAGACATTCGCAATAATTCTTTATTCACTAATATCACCGCAGAGGAAGAAGTGTTTGTACGTGGTGGAGCACACAACGGAGTTCCACAGCATTAGTAATGAAAGAAGGTGGGGTTGGGGTGACACTCTCATTCTACCCCAGAGTAAAGCACTCACCAGCTAATTTGCAAAGAGGATAAAACCATGAAAACTAATCACAACAATTCTAAAAATAATACCGACAAAACCAGGAAAGATATTCGCAGCAATGCTTTATTTACTGATATTACAGCCCAAGAAGAAGTGTTTGTACGAGGAGGTGCTGAATATGATGAATCAGGCCCAGGCATTGTACACCGGAAATGATTTTAATTAAATTGCTTCTCCTCAAAACTCATAAATTGTATCCATAAACATCAGCTAATTTGCCAAGAGGATAAAACCATGAGAACTAATCACAACAATTCTAAAAATAATACCGACAAAACCAGCCCAGATATTCGCAACAATGCTTTGTTCACTAGACATCTCCAAAATAGAAAAAAGGAGGGGTAAAAAGATGATAAAATTAAATTTTACCCCGGATTAGAGATGA
>NZ_LN889866.1 GCF_900009145.1 Planktothrix tepida PCC 9214 | reverse complement strand
TTAGTGTTTAGAGTATTTAAACCCAAAGGAACATTAAAAGAAGGAGATGTCTACAAAACTAAGATTGAAATCGCGTGCCTAAATCCTAACAGAGTTAGTTGAACTAGGATTTAAAATTGAATTGGTATTAGCAGATAGTCTGTATGGTGAAAGTAGTTCGTTTATCAGTACATTAGATAAATTTGGATTACCGTGGATGCTGGCAATAAGAAGTAATCATGGAGTCTGGATGTCAAGATGACAGACAGTTAGAGCCAATAAATGGTGTAAATTTGAGAGGATTTTTAGCAATCAAGAATCAGAAACTAGATATATTAGAGAAATCATATTTGGGAAAAGAAGTACAAGAACCTATTGGGAAATTACCACAGATCCAGAAACGATGCCAGAAACATCAACTTCGTTTGTCATGACAAATTTAACAGAGAAGAGAAGCCAGATGAAAAAGACATTAGGTAATTTATACGGGTTAAGAACATGGGTGGAATATGGATTTCGACAATGTAAACAAGAACTGGGTTGGACTGATTATCGGTTGACGGATTTTCCAGATATAGAAAAATGGTGGGAAATCATTTTCTGTGTGTATTTAATGATTAGTTTAAACTCCGAAGTTTTCCGGTCTTTAAGTCAAGGCAGTCCCAGAGAATTTGAGAGCAAAAAAACACTACAGATTGCTCAAATCACCAACAATGGAATCATAAAGAGGGATGGAAAAATGTTTTAAATAATCTGCGTTTAATAATTCAGCCTACTATTATAT
>NZ_LN889865.1 GCF_900009145.1 Planktothrix tepida PCC 9214 | reverse complement strand
ACAATCAACCACAATATAATAGTAGGCTGAATTATTAAACGCAGATTATTTAAAACATTTTTCCATCCCTCTTTGTGATTCCATTGTTGATGAGTTGAGCAATCGGTGGTGTTTTTTTTGCTCTCAGATTCTCGGGGACTGCCTTGACTTAAAGACCGGAAAACTTCGGAGTTGAAACTAATCATTAAATACACACAGAAAATGATTTCCCACCA
>NZ_LN889864.1 GCF_900009145.1 Planktothrix tepida PCC 9214 | reverse complement strand
ATCATTTTAGACGTTTTTCTGTGTGGATATTAAAAACCCCCTGGTGGAATCCAGAGGGTGTTGGTTTATTATTGATTATTTAACAATCTCTTTAAGGAGGGCATCGAATAGCATTTCAGCTACTTTGGATATTAAAGAAGCCCTAGCCTTGCTCCGGTGTTTGCCCTTTGAGATTTTTAGTTCCAGGTATCCCCGCAGCTTTTGACCGAGTTCAGTTCCAAGGAACGGTGAGCGGTTTCGTTCAATGACTCGCAGTGACCATAGGAATAGTTGCTCCCGACAAAGTGCTGAACCTGCCCGCCGGAATTTTTTCTGGTCGCCGGAATCCTCTTCCTTGAAAACTTTACGGTAGCTGTCGAATTCCGGTTGCAGCAGGATGCTTTCTAATTCAATCTCAAGTTTCTTGGCAGCATCCATATAATGACAAAAATGATTTGGAAGTCTTGCTCAACCTCCCGAATATTACGGTGTTCAGTTGCCAAGAAAAAGAAGGTTTTGTTATTCTTAAGTTAGAACTATTAAAGGAATTACACCATTCGTTATGAAGAATA
>NZ_LN889863.1 GCF_900009145.1 Planktothrix tepida PCC 9214 | reverse complement strand
GAACTTCCAGAGGGAATACCATACCCCCATTGGAATTCAATACATAATAATGCTGAGAAAATGTATCGTCTCCTGGATCTAACAGGGGGATAGAATTAAAGTTCTCAGATGCCAGGTCATCAACAAAGGATATCACATCATATTGAGGTGCGATTAAGGTTTCTTGATATTCCATGCCCTCACGCTCGTCGTCATTATTGCTACGCTGTCTATTGAAAA
>NZ_LN889862.1 GCF_900009145.1 Planktothrix tepida PCC 9214 | reverse complement strand
AAACTAGATAGGGTTGGTATTTTTAACCCTAATTCTTTAGAAATATCTTCCCAACTTTGTCCGGCTAATCGTCGTTTAACAAGGGCTTTAAAATTAGCAGATGGATGACCCCGAACACAGTGATTTTTAAATTGTTGTTGAGGATCTGATTCAATATATTCTAAAACTAATTCAGATAAACATTGTTCAGATTCTACGGGTGTTAAGTTAAGTTGATTTTCCTCAAGGTGTTGTACAAGTCGTTGATTTTCTCCGAACACTTCTCGAATGGCTTGATTGATCCAACGGGTTTCTAATAAAAAGTTAACCCATCGAATCACAGGTGCTCTGGTGGAATCATATTTATCGATATGGGTACAAACATCAAGCCAAAGTCGTTGTAATGCGATCGCATAGATTTCTTCATAAATCCCTGGTAAAAATTCCCCACGACGGGGACGACACAACCGACCAGATGCTTGAATTTCTATTAATAAACGGGTTAAAGTTTGCTTTCGTTGGGGACTCGAAACCGGATAGGTTTGAGCTTCCAATGTTAGGCTTTTTAACCGTTCATCTTCTTCATTCCTCTGCTGGAAGTTCATGTTCGGGTACTAACTTCTGATTCGCTTTCATTCTATCTATGGCGTTTCGGGGTT
>NZ_LN889861.1 GCF_900009145.1 Planktothrix tepida PCC 9214 | reverse complement strand
TAGACATCTCCAAAATAGAAAAAAGGAGGGGTAAAAAGATGATAAAATTAAATTTTACCCCGGATTAGAGATGAGTAAATTAAGAGACTATCTGGACAAGAATCCCCAGCAAGCAAAAAGGCTATTAGGGATGGAATATGAACAGATGATAGAACTCATTCAAGCTGCGGAGTTATTAGAAGAAGAAAAACGACAGGAAAAAGAAAAAACTAAAATCAGGTTGATTAAAGCAGGTGGGGGTCGTCGGCAGAAATTATCTGTGGAGGAACAAATCTTACTGACTCTAATTTATCTGCATCAAATGCCGACATTTCAAATGTTAGGGTTACAGTTTGAAGTCAGTGAATCAACAGCGAATGATATTTTCCATAACTGGATAAAAATCTTGAGAGAATTACTACCAGCGAGTTTGCTAGAGCAAGTAAAAAAAAACGAGAGTGATTGGGAGTGGGTAGAAAAAATTCTGGTGGAATTTGAGTTAGTAGTAGATAGCTATGAACAGCCCAGGGAAAGACCAACAGACAATGAAGAGCAGAAAAAATATTA
>NZ_LN889860.1 GCF_900009145.1 Planktothrix tepida PCC 9214 | reverse complement strand
TACTGCCGTTAATGATATCCCTGTATTAAATACAGCTATTACCGCCCAGACCGCCAATCCAGATAGCAATTTCAGTCTCAATATTGTTAATAACTTTAGCGATATTGATGCAGGGGATAGTTTAACCTATAGCGCCACCTTAGCGGATGGTACAACCTTACCCAGTTGGTTAACTTTCAACACCACAACCGGAACATTTACCGGAAAACCCACTAATGCAGATCTCGGTAATCTTACTATCAAAGTTACAGCTAAAGATAGTAGTAATACTACAGTTGAAAACAGTTTCCAACTGACGGTTAATAATACCAATACTCCGCCCACAGCCGCCAACAAAACCCTAACCGTTAACGAAGACAACAACTACACCTTTGCTGTCACCGACTTCGGTTTCAGTGATGTAGACACCACAGATACCCTAGCATCAATAAAAATCACCCAACTGCCCACAGTGGGGACATTACAACTGAAGGGCACTGCTGTTACAGCTAACCAAGTGATCACTGCTGTTGATATTCCCAGCTTAGTCTTCACCCCATTTGCTAATGCTAACGGTAGCAGTTATGCCAACTTCAAGTTCACCGTTAATGACGGCATTATTGATAGTGTGACAGCTAATACGATTACTATTGATGTTACTGCCGTTAATGACTTACCCACAGGGAATATTAGTATTACAGGAACACCCGAACAAAACCAAATTTTAACGGCAACAAATACCTTAGCGGATGCAGATGGTTTAGGAACGTTTAATTATCAATGGCAAGAGTCAGCAGATAATGGAGTCACCTGGACTAATATTAGTGGAGCAACTAATAATACTTTTGCCTTATCTCAAACACAAGTGGG
>NZ_LN889859.1 GCF_900009145.1 Planktothrix tepida PCC 9214 | reverse complement strand
TCCCAACCCACATCAGACGTTCTGATTACTCTCAGCAACAGTAACCCCCAAGAAGCCAGTTTATCAACCCCTAGCGTGACCTTTAATTCCCAAAATTGGAGTACCCCTCAAGTTGTTACAGTTACCGGAGTTGATGATAATATTCGAGATGGAGATATTGGCTATTCTATTATTAGCAGTGTTGACCCCAGTAGTGATAGCAAATA
>NZ_LN889858.1 GCF_900009145.1 Planktothrix tepida PCC 9214 | reverse complement strand
AACCATTGTCTGATTTGGGCTTTTATTATTGATGGACAATCAATTTTGGACAGTAGGTAATCATGATTAATCTGGTCGAAGCATTTTGAGATGTCAGCATCTAGGATGTAATATTCCCCTTGTTTGATGCTATGGAAGACTCGTGACATTGCGTCATGGGCAGAGCGTCCGGGTCTAAACCCGTAGCTTTCACCCTCAAATCTGGCTTCCCATTGTGGCTCTAATGCAGATTTCACCAAGGCTTGCCTTACTCTGTCGTTTATAGTTGGAATTCCTAGAGGTCTTTCCTCACCGTTGGGTTTGGGTATCCATTTCCTTCGGAGTGGTTTTGCCTTTTGGTATTTATTCAAGTTTTGGGCAAGTTCTAATCGTTGTTTGGGTGTGATGGATTTAACCCCATCTATCCCGGATGTCTTCTTGCCTTGATTATCTTGAGTTACCCTTCTAATTGCTAAGAGTTTGGCGTAATATGACTTGACTAGAAGTTTTTGGAGCTTCCGAGCTTTTGCATTTTGTCCCGATAATGATGCCTGGTAAATTCTCTTTTGCAGCTTAAATACTACCCGTTG
>NZ_LN889857.1 GCF_900009145.1 Planktothrix tepida PCC 9214 | reverse complement strand
TCTCAAAGAGATACAACTCGACGCGAACATTTGGCAGATATTCAACAGGAATTTGGATTTCTGGCTTTTAATACCTCTATCTACAAACAACTCTCAAAATGGTTATTACCTTTTGCCCTATCTTCAGATCAAGGGATGGCACTTGTCGGAGCATTAATTGATGAGATGCGCTTCCGTAAAATCATTATTCCAGCTATTTCTACGGTAGAGCGTTTAGCCTGGGAAGTCAGGCATCGCGCTCAAAAATT
>NZ_LN889856.1 GCF_900009145.1 Planktothrix tepida PCC 9214 | reverse complement strand
TTAGTGTTTAGAGTATTTAAACCCAAAGGAACATTAAAAGAAGGAGATGTCTACAAAACTAAGATTGAAATCGCATCAGAAATTCTAACAGAATTGGTTGATTGGGGATTTCAGATTGAATTGGTATTAGCAGATAGCCTTTATGGTGAAAGTAGTTCGTTTATCAGTACATTAGATCAATTTCAAATTCCTTGGGTACTAGCAATAAGAAGTAATCATGGAGTCTGGATGTCAAGCGAGCAGAAAGTTAGAGCCAACAAATGGTGTAAATTTGAGAGGATTTTTAGCAATCAAGAATCAGAAACCAGATATATTAGAGAAATCATATTTGGGAAAAGAAGTACAAGAACCTATTGGGAAATTACCACAGATCCAGAAACGATGCCAGAAACATCAACTTCGTTTGTCATGACAAATTTAACAGAGAAGAGAAGCCAGATGAAAAAGACATTAGGTAATTTATACGGGTTAAGAACATGGGTGGAATATGGATTTCGACAATGTAAACAAGAACT
>NZ_LN889855.1 GCF_900009145.1 Planktothrix tepida PCC 9214 | reverse complement strand
GAAGCGATACAATTAGAACAGTTAGGCAAACATCAACAAATTCCTGAATTATTCGCCTATTTTATCCAAGATCACCGTCAATATTTAGTTCAAGAATATATTGAAGGACAAAATTTATTACAAGAATTAGCTCAAAGTGGGGCATTTTCAGAAACTAAAATTATTAATTTGTTAGAAGATTTATTACCTGTTTTAGCGTTTATTCACCAAAAGCTAGTAATTCATCGAGATATTAAGCCGGAAAATATTATTAGAAGAAAGACCGACTTTTGCCAGTGATTTATATAGTTTAGGAGTCACTTGTATTCATTTATTAACGAATATTGCACCCTTTGATTTATTTGATGTCAGTGAAAGTGATTGGGTGTGGCGAGATTATTTAACAGTTAAAGTCAATAATACTTTTGGAAGCTTAAACTTGCCGAAACGGCAATATTATCCTTCCAATGATACATAATGACAGATATGCCAAAATCCTACACTTGGGTCAATCAACTTTAGAGAATAAGTTGTATCCTGCTGTAGTTGATGCAATAAACTGCTACTAGGGTCAATAAAAAAAAGATTGTTGTAATCTTGAGGAATTGTCACCACCTGATCAAAGGGTGTCGTGAGCAGATGGACTTTTGGGTCTAAACGATGACTCAAGGTTAAGGTCATTCCCACAGAAATAGGATGGTTGTCACTGATCAGTAAAGGACTCTCCGTTTTATTAACAATTTGAGAAATTTCTGTAAAATACGTTCCTCTCATCTGTATCCACCAAGTTTCAGCCTTAAAAAGGCTAATATCAGAAAAAACTCCAGCTATTATTAATCCAACCATTATGAATTTACAGACTTTTTGTTTCCAAGTATTGTCCCAAAAAAGATGGTTAGTTAAAATAAAAGCAACAGCAATTTGCTGGGTGAGGTATGAAGGCAATGTATACCGAAAATTTATCGATTGAATTCCACCATAAATTGTATCACATAAAAGTAATGAAAGGCTGGGAAATAACCATAAAGTTAAAATAAACGTCCTTGGTTTATTCTTGGTTTTATATAGCAAAAAATATAAGAGATAAATAATTAAAGCCAAACTTAATACTATCCAAATAATACTAAATGATAAATAACTTTCTACAACAGAGTCAGAAGCTAAATTTATATCAATAAACACCCTGCTAGTTCGCATCAAAAAAATAATCAAAAACCCAACAATTCGCTCAAAAATATTATCTATTGTATTTCCTAATAAATTTCCCGACCAAAGCAAATTTATCTGTAGAGCGGTATGAAGATGGGTAATGAAGATTATCAGCCAAGGGAGAAACATCAACAACCCCATTGCGGTGGCTATCAAATAATTGCGTAACGTTTTGTGCCAGCGAAACTGTTGAGAGATCACTACATAAATACCCTGAGCAATGGCTACCAAAATAGTGAATAAATGGGTGTATAATCCCAAAGCTAAGGTGAGGGCATAAAGCCCCCAACTCCATAAACTCTCTCGTCGGATAGCGCGTAATAAGGCAGCAGAAGAGAGTAGAATTGTTACCATCCACAAACCATATTGGCGTGCTTCTTGAGCAAAAAAAATCTCTAAGGGAGAAACGGCTATCAAACCCAATGCTACCCATCCCACAGAGGGTGCGTCAAACAACTCTAAACATAGCCAATACACACAGGGGAATATTAACAAACTAATGACTGCCGATAAACTCCTGACTTGTGCGGGAGAATCCCCAAATAGTTGCGCCCACAATCTCGCCATCACATAATACAAAGGGGGATGCTG
>NZ_LN889854.1 GCF_900009145.1 Planktothrix tepida PCC 9214 | reverse complement strand
CACCGTTGCGATCACCTATTTCTTGAAAAATAGAAAGAGACTGTTGATTGAACTCTATCGTTTTTTGATATTGTCCCAAACTCCTATAAGCAAGTCCCAGATTATTAAGGGAATTCGCTACACCGTTGTGATCACCTATTTCTTGAGAAGTAGAAAGAGACTGCTGAAAGAACTCTATCGCTTTTTGATATTGTCCTTGACTCCAATAAGCAAGTCCCAGATTCGTGAGGGAACCTGCTA
>NZ_LN889853.1 GCF_900009145.1 Planktothrix tepida PCC 9214 | reverse complement strand
GCCTTTTGATATTCTCCCAGACTTAAATAAGCAAGTCCCAAATTATTGAGAGAACTCGCTTCACCGTTGCGATCGCCTATTTCTTGTCCAATAGAAAGAGACTGCTGAAAGAACTCTATCGCTTTTTGGTATTGTCCCAGACTCCAATAAGCAAGTCCCAGATTATTAAGGGAATTCGCTTCACCGTTGCGATTGCCTATTTCTTGAAAAATAGAAAGAGACTGCTGATTGAACTCTATCGCCTTTTGATATTCTCCCAGACTTAAATAAGCAAGTCCCAAATTATTGAGAGAACTCGCTTCACCGTTGCGATC
>NZ_LN889852.1 GCF_900009145.1 Planktothrix tepida PCC 9214 | reverse complement strand
TACTTACATCTAGGAATCATCTCACCAATTCCGAGAAAATCTTTACCGGAAATTGCTAAAATAGTAGGAATTAGATCGCCACAATCACTCCATCATTTTTTAGCCAATTCGCCTTGGTCAGCAAGGGAATTAAAGGAAAGAAGATTAGCTCGAACTCTAAAAGGATTGAAAGAAGAGAAGATTATAGTAATAATTGATGAAACAAAGAATCAGAAACTAGATATATTAGAGAAATCATATTTGGGAAAAGAAGTCCGAGAACCTATTGGGAAATTACCACAGATCCAGAAACGATGCCAGAAGCCTCAACTTCGTTTGTGATGACAAATTTAACAGAGAACAGAAGCCAGCTTAAAAAGACATTAGGTAATTTATACGGGTTAAGAACATGGGTGGAATATGGATTTCGACAATGTAAACAAGAACT
>NZ_LN889851.1 GCF_900009145.1 Planktothrix tepida PCC 9214 | reverse complement strand
GCCATTGTGGATACACCTAATGCGGTGAACCAAATGCCGACCACAGGCCAAGCGCCTAAGAAGAAGTGTAAGCTACGGCTGTTGTTGAAGCTGGCATATTGGAAGATTAAACGTCCAAAGTAACCATGGGCTGCAACGATGTTGTAGGTTTCTTCTTCTTGACCGAATTTGTAACCGTAGTTTTGGGATTCGGTTTCGGTGGTTTCACGCACCAGAGAAGAAGTAACCAGAGAACCGTGCATGGCGGAGAATAAGCTTCCACCGAACACCCCGGCAACTCCTAACATATGGAAGGGGTGCATCAGGATGTTATGCTCGGCTTGGAACACTAACATGAAGTTGAAGGTTCCAGAGATACCTAAAGGCATCCCGTCAGAGAATGAACCTTGACCGATGGGATAGATCAGGAATACGGCGGCTGCTGCTGCAACAGGTGCAGAGTAGGCGACGCAGATCCAAGGACGCATCCCTAAACGGTAGGATAATTCCCACTCCCGACCCATGTAGCATAAGATGCCGATGAAGAAGTGGAAAATCACTAACTGGTAAGGGCCACCGTTGTACAGCCATTCATCTAATGAAGCTGCTTCCCAGATGGGATAGAAGTGTAAGCCGATGGCGTTAGAGGAAGGAACAACTGCACCAGAGATGATGTTGTTTCCGTATAACAGTGAACCAGCGACGGGTTCACGGATACCATCGATGTCCACTGGAGGAGCAGCGATGAAGGCGATGATGTAGCAGATGGTGGCGGTTAATAACGTCGGGATCATCAGAACACCGAACCAACCGACATAAATCCGGTTGTTGGTGGATGTGACCCAGTTACAGAACCGATCCCAGATTGAGGC
>NZ_LN889850.1 GCF_900009145.1 Planktothrix tepida PCC 9214 | reverse complement strand
AAGTTTTGTTAGAAAGGGAGTATGGAGTCGTGTTTCAATCCCATCAAAGTTATTATAGCTTGCTGGAAGAGGCTCGCATCAGTTGGAAAAAAAGCCAAAAAAAGAATCCGGCTAAAAATGAGCAGTTAGTCCAAGAGAAAAAGGAAGAAATTGAAAAAAAGTTAGCGAGTTGGAAAGAGGAAATAGGGGCGGGAAAGCTGACAGTGTTTATGATTGATGAATGTCATCTTCTTTGGGGAGATATTTTAGGGTATGTTTGGGGAAGGACGGATCGAAGAATAGAAATTCCCATCAAAAATCAAAAAGAAAGGCAAACTTATTATGGAGCTTTAGATTACCAAACGAAAGAATTTATTATCAAAGG
>NZ_LN889849.1 GCF_900009145.1 Planktothrix tepida PCC 9214 | reverse complement strand
ATATAGCAATCCTAAATAGGTTGTGGCAAAATCCCGTACATAAAAAGCTTGGGAAAATCAAAAATTTGCCCCTGAGCAAAAAACTCAAATAGCCACTTAACTACTTTAAAAGATGGGCATAAATGATAGAATTTTCTCACGAAATTTTTGGTTTGTAACCAAATATCTTCAACCGGATTTTGCTCCGGCGCATTAGGAGCAAAATTTACACAAGTAATCCGCCATTCTTCTTCCGATAAATTTTGATTAACTTGAGTTAAGTAATCTCGAAAGTTTTGAGAACAATGATAAGTGGCATTGTCCCAGACTATAGCCAACCTTTTCCCCGGATTTTGCTGTTGTAAATACTGGAGAAAGTCTACGGTATTTTCTGTATTGCCCGCCGCATAACCTTTGATAATAAATTCTTTCGTTTGGTAATCTAAAGCTCCATAATAAGTTTGCCTTTCTTT
>NZ_LN889848.1 GCF_900009145.1 Planktothrix tepida PCC 9214 | reverse complement strand
ACATTAGTAACAACAGAAGTCGGACTACTATTAACCGTTTCTGCTGTTCCTAATAGGTCAGTATAACTAACTTTGACCTGTACCTTTTTCCCCACTTGGGTTTGAGATAAGGTAAAGGTATTATTAGTCGCTCCACTAATATCACTCCAGGTGACTCCATTATCGGCTGACTCTTGCCATTGATAATTTAATGTGCCTAAACCATCTGCATCTGCTAAGGTATTGGTTGCAGTTAAAATTTGATTTTGTGTTGCTGTTCCTGTAATACTAACATTACCTGTGGGTAAGTCGTTAATATTAGTAATAACAGAAGT
>NZ_LN889847.1 GCF_900009145.1 Planktothrix tepida PCC 9214 | reverse complement strand
AGAACCTGCCTGTTGGACGGGGACAACAGTTGGAAACGACTGCTAATCCCGGATGAGCCGAGAGGTAAAAGATTTATCGCCAACAGAGGGGCTTGCGTCTGATTAGCTAGTTGGTAGTGTAAGGGACTACCAAGGCGACGATCAGTAGCTGGTCTGAGAGGATGATCAGCCACACTGGGACTGAGACACGGCCCAGACTCCT
>NZ_LN889846.1 GCF_900009145.1 Planktothrix tepida PCC 9214 | reverse complement strand
AATGTTCTGTTTACCCCAGTCAATAACTATACAGGGCCGGCTAGTTTCTTGTATACCATTAGTGATGGTCAGGGCGGAACCAGTAGCGCGACGGTTAATATTAATATTAATCAGCCGAATCAGCCACCGAATGCGGTGAATGATAGTGTGGTGGGGACGCAAAATCAACTCTTAACAATATCCTCTTCCACTCTCTTAGCAAATGATACCGATCCGAATAATGATCCGTTAACGATTACTCAAGTTAGTAATCCCACAAATGGAACTGTTACCCTCAGTAATGGAAATGTTCTGTTTACCCCAGTCAATAACTATACAGGGCCGGCTAGTTTCTTGTATACCATTAGTGATGGTCAGGG
>NZ_LN889845.1 GCF_900009145.1 Planktothrix tepida PCC 9214 | reverse complement strand
CGGTGTTCTTCCTGATCTCTACGCATTTCACCGCTACACCAGGAATTCCCTCTGCCCCTACTACACTCTAGCTCTCCAGTTTCCACTGCTTTTACGAAGTTAAGCCTCGCTCTTTAACAGCAGACTTGAAGGGCCACCTACGGACTCTTTACGCCCAATCATTCCGGATAACGCTTGCATCCTCCGTATTACCGCGGCTGCTGGCACGG
>NZ_LN889844.1 GCF_900009145.1 Planktothrix tepida PCC 9214 | reverse complement strand
ACCTACGGACTCTTTACGCCCAATCATTCCGGATAACGCTTGCATCCTCCGTATTACCGCGGCTGCTGGCACGGAGTTAGCCGATGCTTCTTCCTCAGGTACCGTCACTTTCTTCTTCCCTGAGAAAAGGGGTTGACAATCCAAGAACCTTCCTCCCCCACGCGGTCTTGCTCCGTCAGGCTTTCGCCCATTGCGGAAAATTCCCCACTGCTGCCTCCCGTAGGAGTCTGGGCCGTGTCTCAGTCCCAGTGTGGCTGATCATCCTCTCAGACCAGCTACTGATCGTCGCCTTGGT
>NZ_LN889843.1 GCF_900009145.1 Planktothrix tepida PCC 9214 | reverse complement strand
AGAACCTGCCTGTTGGACGGGGACAACAGTTGGAAACGACTGCTAATCCCGGATGAGCCGAGAGGTAAAAGATTAATCGCCAACAGAGGGGCTTGCGTCTGATTAGCTAGTTGGTGTGGTAAGAGCGCACCAAGGCGACGATCAGTAGCTGGTCTGAGAGGATGATCAGCCACACTGGGACTGAGACACGGCCCAGACTCCT
>NZ_LN889842.1 GCF_900009145.1 Planktothrix tepida PCC 9214 | reverse complement strand
TAATACAAACCGAACAGGTTTAACTTTATTGGCGAATAAAACAATACATTGTCCAATGGATTGAGATAAACCCGCCAATAGAACAATCATTAATGCGATCGTTAACCTATTGGGTAGGGTGCTAATTTCTTTAAAGGCGTCTGGGTTAAGGGTAAATGCTCCTGAAACAAAATGCCAAAATTGGTTTAATAGGGTTTCCATAAAATTAAGCGTTCACTAGACTGAATTCTGAGTTTCTGGTTGGTTCTTAGTTTAGTTGATCTTGGCTTGATAGGATGATACAATTTGTGAACTTATGTTTTTAAAAGGGGATTTAAGGGACAAAAATTTGTATGTTTTTATACATATTATTATCCTGTTTAGGGCTTTTTACCTCAGAGGTAAAACATTTTAAGCTTTTTAGAAAGGATTAAAAATTGTTATTTTCCTTTATTTAATCGCACAATTAAATAGCTGATTGACAAGGCTAAAACAGCCAGTGCTAGTCCAATTAAATCTTCACCTGATTTTTTGTCTAAATCAAAAATAATGATTTTTCTACCTACTGCAATTAAAGAAGTAATAATGACTAATTCAACTTGTATAACGTGTTTCTTCAAATAAGATGATATATTTTCTAATATTTCTAAAGCAATTAAAACATTTAAGAATAATCCAAAAATTTCAAATAAAGAATTTTTAAAGATTAGGGTGGAATCCGTTAATAATTTTTGAGTTAAATATAAAATTAATTGACCACAACAAACTATAATAATTACGACCATGGCAATGGATAAGGTTTTAGCGATCGCCACTTGGACTTCTTCTAATAGCATTAAAAAATGTTCGTCGCTAAACCAATGAGTAAGGGATTCAAAAAATGTTTTTTTGCGGGACATAGTGAAAGGTGAATTGCAGTTGAACAGATAAAGCTAGAGAATAAAGCAAATTAGTCTCAATATATAAGTTAGAGTCCGTTAATGCAATACTATTGTTAAAAATTTATCCATCGAACCTCCAAACCAGGTTTCTAAATCTGCTCCATTGCGAAAATCAACAATAATATCTATTGAAATTAATCTATCACGACTAACATAGACAACCTAAGAAACCCGTTTTCTGCGGACGTGTTCTCGATGTTGGCACATTGGGTTAAGGATCAAACGCTATACAATTAATCTGGGTTATTCTTGTTGCGCTAACTATTTCTTTTCCATTTGGCATGACAATGACTTGATTTTTAAAGGTATGTGCTTTTTTCTTTCCTAAATAATATTTTTTCTGCTCTTCATTGTCTGTTGGTCTTTCCCTGGGCTGTTCATAGCTATCTACTACTAACTCAAA
>NZ_LN889841.1 GCF_900009145.1 Planktothrix tepida PCC 9214 | reverse complement strand
GAAAGCCGAGGTAACGTTAAAACTTTTTCCAAATATTCCAGATACAGCAGTTGTCGAGGCGTAAATTCTAAACGCTGTTGCAACACATCCAGCAACGCGATTTCCAGTTCATCTAACTCTAAACTCCGCAATCGCAACACTTTAGAAGCCACTTGTAAGAATTCCTCTGTTGGCTCATCAATTTCTACTAAATCTCGGCTGTAAAATTGCAGCATTTCACTCCCCAAGTTCAGCACAATCAACCCAGAAGTTCCTGTGCCTTCCACTCTTCCCCAATATCCATTCCAGCGCTGGTCAGAGGGAGCAAAGGTTAAGTTCGGGTCAATGTTGACAATGGCAAAGTCCCCCGATACAAACAAGCGGGGGTCATCGAGACTGGCTTCTTCAGCCAGCAGTAGGGCAGCTTCTTTGGGAGTCCGAGCAGCACCGGTGGCAATTAAATCTAAGATTTGTTTTTGTTGTTTTCGAGGCAGTTTCAGTAAGGAATAAGCCGCTTGAATACTGACGGTGTTGAGAATTGAACGCCAA
>NZ_LN889840.1 GCF_900009145.1 Planktothrix tepida PCC 9214 | reverse complement strand
CCCCGTCGCCAATTTTATTGTGCTGGATGTAAAAAATATCCAACAGAACCCTTAGAATTTGTAGAGAAAAGGAGGAATTACACCATTCGTTATAATGAGAGCCAAGGTCAAAGAGGTTTCTGTGGATATGTGGGGAGGATTTAAAAAAGTGATTCGGGAAGTTTTTCCTAATGCTTTAATTGTCATTGACCGATTTCATGTGATGAAGTTAGTCAACAGTTCTCTGAATCAACTTCGACTTAAATTAGAACTAAAAGGCTTAAAAAATCGGTGCTTACTGCTGAAAAATTATGTCGATTTAACCCCCGAAGAGAGAAGGGATCTGAAACTGTTGTTAAAGGCCTCCCCCTGTTTGAGTATCGCTTATGAATTAAAAGAGGAACTCCGAGATATTTATGAAAGCAGTACAACGGTTCTTATGGGAATGAGAAGATTAAAGAAATGGCTCAATTCGGCTCTTATTGTTTTTGGAAAAACCGCCCAAACTCTTAAACACCATCTTCCCGATATTTGCCATTATTTTATTAATCGAACAACCAGTGGAGTTATGGAGGGATTAAACAACCGGATCAAATTAATTCTTCGTCAAAGCTATGGCTTCAAAAATTTTGAGATGATGCGCCAAAAGCTACTAGC
>NZ_LN889839.1 GCF_900009145.1 Planktothrix tepida PCC 9214 | reverse complement strand
ACAATTGCTTAGGACGTTACGAAGATGCTATATCCTATCACCAGCAATCTCTGGAAATTGACCGAGAGATTGGGAATAGACGGGGGATAGCTAATTCTTTAGGCAATTTAGGCAATGTTTACAATTCCCTAGGACGCTACGAAGATGCCATATCCTATCACCAGCAATCTCTGGAAATTTACCGAGAGATTGGGGATAGACAGGGGGTAGCAGTTTATTTAAACAATTTAGGCAATGCTCACAATTCCCTAGGACGCTACGAAGAAGCGATATCTTATCATCAGCAATCTCTGGATATTCGACGAGAGATGGGGGATAGAGGAGGGGTAGCTTATTCTTTAAATGGTTTAGGCATTGCTTACAATTCCCTAGGACGCTACGAAGAAGCGATATCCTATTGCCAGCAATCTCTGGAAATTTACCGAGAGATTGGGGATAGAGAGGGGGTAGCTGCTTCTCTAGGCAATTTAGGCATTGCTTACAATTCCCTAAGACAGTACGAAGAAGCGATATCCTATTACCAGCAATCTCTGGAAATTTACCGAGAGATTGGGGATAGAGGGGGGGAAGCTAGTTCTTTATGCAATTTAGGCATTGCTTACAATTGCTTAGGACGTTACGAAGATGCTATATCCTATCACCAGCAATCTCTGGAAATTGACCGAGAGATTGGG
>NZ_LN889838.1 GCF_900009145.1 Planktothrix tepida PCC 9214 | reverse complement strand
ACAATTAACGAAGACCCGACAACCAATCCAGGGACATTAGTTTCCACCGTCTTAAGCAGTGGTTTCACCGATGCCAACAGCGACCCCAGTGGCATAGCAGTAACAGGGTTGAGCAATACAAGTAACGGAACTTGGCAGTTTTCTAACAATAACGGCAGCAATTGGACAGCATTTGGGGCAGTAACAGACAGTTCAGCGACTCTTTTAAGTAATACAACCTTAGTTCGATTTGTTCCCAATGCCAACTTTAACGGCAATGTCAGCCTCACTTATCGAGGATGGGATGGCACCAGTGGCAGCAATGGACAAACGGGTGTGAATGTCAGCACCAATGGAGGAATAACAGCTTTTAGTACCGCCACAGCTACCTCTAATTTAAGTATTACTAATATTAACGATACTCCTACAGGAACAGTTAATATTACAGGAACAGCGACCCAAAATCAAACCTTAACCGCCACAAATACCTTAGCA
>NZ_LN889837.1 GCF_900009145.1 Planktothrix tepida PCC 9214 | reverse complement strand
CACAACTAATACAACGGTTTCGTAAGGCTGTACCACAAGCAAAGCAATATTTCGACCGTAAATCAGTCCACATTTGGTCAGGGGTAGTCCCGGCTGTCCAACATTTTGGGCAAAACTTAAATGTAGTTATTGTTTCTAGAGGGACTTTCTTCGTGGCTGCATCCAAATATTCCGCTGGTATTCCCAACGCAGAGGCTAAACCGCTTTTAGCTTTTTGATTGACTCTTGAAGTTTGTCCACCTTCTATTTTGCGGATGGTCTGAATGTGTATTTGTGCTTTTAAGCTCAACTCTTTTTGGGTG
>NZ_LN889836.1 GCF_900009145.1 Planktothrix tepida PCC 9214 | reverse complement strand
TGGTGGGAAATCATTTTCTGTGTGTATTTAATGATTAGTTTCAACTCCGAAGTTTTCCGGTCTTTAAGTCAAGGTATTCCCCGAGAATCTGAGAGCAAAAAAAACACCGCAGATTGCTCGAATCACCGACAATGGAATCATAAAGAGGGATGGAAAAATGTTTTAAATAATCTGCGTTTAATAATTCAGCCTACTATTATAT
>NZ_LN889835.1 GCF_900009145.1 Planktothrix tepida PCC 9214 | reverse complement strand
ATATAGCACTTCCAAATGAGTTATAATAAATGTAAGGTTAGCAATAATCCCCCAAAGCTGGCAACGGAAAATGAATATAATCGACGAAATAGACGATTTTATCAATCAGACAAAAGATCCTAGAGAAATTAAAAGAGCGATCGCTGTCAAACTCAAATTACAAGGTAAAGCCTACCGGGAAATTCAAGACTTATTACAAGTTTCTCAAGGATTTATTAGCCAATGGAAAAATCGGGTGCTTGTGGAAGGAGTAGACAGTTTAAAACTTCAATATAAAGGAAGGAAAGGTTATCTAAGCCCTGAAGACAAACAGAAAATTATTGAAGAATTAAGGGAAAGAGATTGGTTAAGATTGTCTGATTTACAAGTTTTGTTAGAAAGGGAGTATGGA
>NZ_LN889834.1 GCF_900009145.1 Planktothrix tepida PCC 9214 | reverse complement strand
GTTTTAAATACTTACATCTAGGAATTATCTCACCAATTCCGAGAAAATCTTTACCGGAAATTGCTAAAATAGTAGGAATTAGGTCGCCACAATCACTGCATCATTTCTTAGCCAATTCGCCTTGGTCAGCAAGGGAATTAAAGGAAAGAAGATTAGCCCGAACTCTAAAAGCATTGAAAGGAGAGAAGATTATAGTAATAATTGATGAGACAGGAGATAGGAGAAAGGGAAAAAAAACCGACTATATAGCTAGACAATACTTGGGAAGTGTGGGCAAAACAGATCGGGGAATAGTATCAGTTAATGCTTACGGTGTTTATAAAAATATAACCTTTCCTTTAGTGTTTAGAGTAT
>NZ_LN889833.1 GCF_900009145.1 Planktothrix tepida PCC 9214 | reverse complement strand
TCTCAAAGAGATACAACTCGACGCGAACATTTGGCAGATATTCAACAGGAATTTGGATTTCTGGCTTTTAATACATCTATCTACAAACAACTCTCAAAATGGTTATTACCTTTTGCCATATCTTCAGATCAAGGGATGGCACTTGTCGGAGCATTAATTGATGAGATGCGCTTTCGTAAAATCATTATTCCAGCTATTTCTACGGTAGAGCGTTTAGCCTGGGAAGTCAGGCATCGCGCTCAAAAATT
>NZ_LN889832.1 GCF_900009145.1 Planktothrix tepida PCC 9214 | reverse complement strand
GGCAGGGCTGATGACTGGGGTGAAGTCGTAACAAGGTAGCCGTACCGGAAGGTGTGGCTGGATCACCTCCTTTTTAGGGAGACCTACTTCTGGAGAAGTGCCAAATCCCAACAAAAAAAGCACTCACAGAAGTCATCCCAGGTCGGTCGAGAAGAATGAGTCAAACAAAAGCTTTCAAACTCCCAAGTCCGGTTCAAAAAGCAGGATAATTCAGCACCTTAGCTGTTAGAAAACAGCAAGACTGCTGGAGAGGATTCCAGCCAGAACCTTGAAAATTGCAGAGAAAGAAAAAACTGGTAGTAGTTCGTAGTTAGAACTCAAGCTCAGGGAAAGGAAACAGACCCAAAAGCAAAAGAACTAACCACAAACAAAAAAAGAGAATTGGTCAAGATAGAAAGGGCTGACGGTGGAAACCTTGGCACACAGAGGCGAAGAAGGACGTGGC
>NZ_LN889831.1 GCF_900009145.1 Planktothrix tepida PCC 9214 | reverse complement strand
CCTTTGATAATAAATTCTTTCGTTTGGTAATCTAAAGCTCCATAATAAGTTTGCCTTTCTTTTTGATTTTTGATCGGAATTTCTATTCTTCTATCTGTTCTTCCCCACACATACCCTAAAATATCTCCCCAGAGAAGATGACATTCATCAATCATAAACACCGTCAGCTTTCCCGCCTCTATTTCTTCTTTCCAACTCGCTAACTTTTTTTCAATTTCTTCCTTTTTCTCTTGGACTAACTGCTCATTCTTAGCCGGATTCTTCTTTTGGCTTTTTTTCCAACTGATGCCAGCCTCTTCCAGCAAGCTATAATAACTTTGATGGGATTGAAACACGACTCCATACTCCCTTTCTAACAAAACTT
>NZ_LN889830.1 GCF_900009145.1 Planktothrix tepida PCC 9214 | reverse complement strand
TGTTAGAGTCGATAGGAGCGTTACCACTCCTACCTCTCCTTCAGAACCGTGCGTGAGATTTTCACCTCACACGGCTCCTTGATAATTTCACCTTTGTTATAGGTACGATTCAAAACGGTTGGTGGTCATAATTCTCAACTGTTGTTTTAGTTAAAGAACCATCACTAGCCGTTTTTGTGTCGTGACAATGTTTGTGTAAAAGTTGAAGGTTATCATAGGTATCTTTTCCACCTAATGATATTGGTTGAATATGATCAACTTCTACCATGTCTGTACTTGTGAAATACAGACCACAGTGAGGACAAATACCCTTTTGTTTCTTGATTAGTTTGGAAACTCTGTTAGGGGTTTCAGGATATTCGCCTCGGCGTTTGCTCCAATAAGTCCAGTCTCCATTAAATGGACTAGCCTCGCCTTTAACCTTTGTATGCCTTACGATTGGCGTACTGCTATGGGTGAGTAATTCTAATCCATCTTCTGTACTGAAACACCAGTTTCTGTCTCCTACTGTTCTCCAGTATTTGTCTTTATTGATGTTCCCTTTTCCCCTCGTTTTTGCCCATGCTCTCAACTTGTTGTATGTTAGAGAGTCAACCTTCTTAAAGATTTCTTTACTAACAACTGTTGAGTAATAGTTTGACCAGCCTTTAATGATCGGATTTAGCTTACTAATTAGAGCAGCTTGTAGGGCGGTTTTATGATTGTCTATTACTTCAGTTATTTTGACAAGATGAGTTTTGATTTTGGCTTTTGAGGGTGTGATTAGTGTTGTAAAACCTAGCGGTATTCCATTTCTACTGCTTGCACTTCGATAGTTTCCTACTTTGTGTTGTTGTATATGGAATCCTAAAAACTCAAATCCAACATTTCCATCAATTTCATTGAGGGTATGAGTTATTTTTGTTTTGCTTGGTTTTAATTCCAATCCCAAATCACTTAACCAGTTAGCAATTATCTCTTGACAATTTTTGACAATGTTCAAGTCCTCATGGATTATCACAAAGTCATCCGCGTAACGGATTAGGCTAAGGGCGCAACGGTTATCCCGTTTACTCCCTTTCAGAGTTTCTGCATATTGCTTAACTCTTTCTTCCATACCATGTAGGGCAATGTTCGCAAGTAAGGGTGAAATTACTCCCCCTTGTGGTGTACCATCATGGGTAGGAAAGAGTTCTTTTCCGTCCATATACCCTGCTTTGAGCCATGCTTTAATTAAACGGCTTAGAGTGGGGTATGTGTGTATTTTGGAGAGTAACGCTTTATGGTTGATGCGGTCGAAGCATTTTGAGATATCAGCATCGAATACGAATTTGGGTTTGCTTCTAATGCTGAGGAATATTGCTCCGATTGCATCATGACAGGAACGTCCTGGTCTAAAACCGTAACTGTTTGGCTCGAAGAGTGCCTCCCATTCTGGTTCTAACGCTAGTTTGACTAACGCTTGTAATGCACGGTCGTCTATTGTGGGTATTCCTAATGGACGGGTTTCAGTTGTTCCGGGTTTGGGAATCATTACTCTACGAGTAGGTTTTACCTTACCTGTTAACTTTAATCGTCCTACAAGTCTCCTCCGTTGTTTTGGGGTTAGAGATTTAATTCCATCCACCCCTGCGGTATTTTTACCTTGATTATCTTGTGTTACCCGACGAACCGCAATACATTTTGCTGACCAAGACCTAATCAGGGTCTTCTGAAGTTTACGAACTGCTTTAACATCGCCTCGTTCACTCGCTCGAAATATTCTCTTTTGCAACTTAAAAGTCACCCGTTCTAGCTTGCGCCAGTTGATGTCTTTCCATTCCACCGTCTGATTTTTATTCAGCGTTTTAGACATTTACATTGCTACTTGTTCTATTTCTTTGGAATTACCGAGTATCTGTCTGCATATCCTTGTCATTACAACAAGGCATTCGCTTTTGATACCATCCCTCCCCTAGCTATCATTCGTTAGCTACTTACTGGTTATCTATCTTTTACCAGAGATAATTAGGGGTTACTTCGTTCCGATTACACATTTGTTTGAAGTCTTTAGCGTGATGCTATC
>NZ_LN889829.1 GCF_900009145.1 Planktothrix tepida PCC 9214 | reverse complement strand
GGAACACCGATTAAAGTGGCTAAAAGTTCATTATTGGCTGCGACTTGAATCAAGGTATTTCCGGCTTGAGTTCCACTGCCTTGCAGGATGGTAAGCTGATTAAAATTATAATTTTGGGTCAATTTTAACAGATCTTCACCTCCGAGAAAATCTAGGATGATATCGCCATTTTCACCCGGATTTAACATAAAGATATCGGCTCCTTGACCCCCGATGAGGGAATCTGTTCCGACTCCACCATTAAGGGTATCATTGCCTAAATCTCCTGTGACTAAATCATCGCCGTTACTTCCATCTACAAAATCGTCGCCTTGACCGCCATGAATCAGATCGTTATCGTCGCCACCGTAAAGGTTATCGTTCCCTGTACCTCCTGACAACAGATCTTCTCCAGTATGACCAACTAACAGGTCGTTTCCAACTTCTCCTAATACCGTATCATTGCCTAAATCGCCACTGAGGGTATCGTTTCCTAAACCTCCGAAAATCAGGTCATTGTCTTTACCGCCTCCCACCCAGTCTTCATCGGCTCCACCATAAATTAGGTCGTTTCCAAGGAAACCATAAATCACATCTTGACCTAGGTTTCCTGAGAGGAAATCAACTTCACCATAACCGAGTAGGGTATCTTGACCGACACCGCCACTGAGGGAGTTGGGACGCTCATCTCCTAAGAGCAGGTCATCGGGGGGGTTACTGGTGGGAATGGAGGTTAGATTTTTCCGAGCGATAAATTGTTCGATGGGGTCGCTCAGGGATGAGGGATTTGTTGTTTTTGGGGTGGGAGTTGAGGGAGTTGGAGTTGT
>NZ_LN889828.1 GCF_900009145.1 Planktothrix tepida PCC 9214 | reverse complement strand
TATTTTATGGTATTAAATATTGACTAAATCACTAAGAAAAATGACTTTTTTATAAAAATGCCATCTAACTCCCTACTTTATTTTATTACTCAAATCATTAACTTTCCCGGTTTTAAAGCAACAAATTATCATTTTATTACGGAGAATGAACTTCTGATTGAATTAGAAAATAAACAGACTAGCGCGACTTGTCCTCATTGTGGGAAGAGTACGAGTAAAGTACATCAATCACATCGACATAGAGTGCGAGATATTCCTGTGAGTAGTTTTGATGTCTTTCTGAATGTAAATCGCCGTCAATTTAGATGCCCTAACTGCCAGAAAGTATTTTCCGAAGAATTAAGTTTTGTGAAGAAAAGAAGAACATATACAAAAAGACTAGCCCAAAAAGTGGTTGAAGAAGTGTTAGCAACAGATGTGGTGAATACCGGAAAAAGAAATCGAATGAGTCCGGCAGAAATTGAAACGATATTAAAAGAAATGGAAGCGGTCAGTATAGACTTGTGGGTTCCCTATAAAAGTGTAGTGGAAGAACTGATGCCGAATGCACAAGTAGTTGCGGATAGATTTCACGTCATGAAACAAGTCAATGAAGAGTTAGACTATCGGAGAAAAACCGAGAAAAAACAGGCAGAAAAAATCAAAAATAAAACGGAAAGAGAACGTCAAATCTCAGGAATAAAAGAGAGTAAATATCCTTTGCTGAAAAAGAAAGAAGATTTGAACGAGACGGAAAAATCAAAATTGTCAGTTCTCAAAGAAGTCATGCCAGAATTAATGGATATGTATGATAGAAAAGAGAAATTTAGAGATATATTTGAAAGTCAAATAACGGGAGATGAGGCATTTTGGCAACTGGTAGAATGGACTGAATCATCTTATAAAGACTTCCCAAAAAGCTGCCAAACAATCAAAAGGTGGATTGCCGAAATTCTCGCCTATTTCGACAATCGAACTACCCAAGGAGCCGTCGAAGGAATCAATCAGAAAATTAAGTTAATTAAGAGAAGAGCGTATGGCTTAAATAATTTTGCTAACTTTAGAAGAAGAGTTCTCTTAAATTGGCATTTTTCTCCTAATTTATCATAGTTACCCTAGAAGAGC
>NZ_LN889827.1 GCF_900009145.1 Planktothrix tepida PCC 9214 | reverse complement strand
GTCTGTTGTTGATAAACTATTAAAGCCTTGTGATAGCAAGCGATAGCTGCTTTTAAATTCTCTTGGGTATTTTCTATTGCTGCTAGGTCTGAATAGGCAGTCCCCAGATTATTATTAGTCGTTGCCCATTGTTGGGGGTAGGTCTGTTGTTGACGAACAATTAAAGCCTGGTGATAACAAGCGATGGCTGCTTTTAAATTCTCTTGGGTATTTTCTATTGCTGCTAGGTC
>NZ_LN889826.1 GCF_900009145.1 Planktothrix tepida PCC 9214 | reverse complement strand
AATTGTTCGATGGGGTCGCTCAGGGATGAGGGATTTGTTGTTTTTGGGGTGGGAGTTGAGGGAGTTGGAGTTGTAGGATTAACGGAATTGATGAGATTAACAACCTCCTGATTAGAATTGGGGGTAATATTACTGTTATTATTGAGATTGTCTTCGGGGTTATCTGTAGGAGGTGTGTTAGGATCTGTTGGGGGTTGGTCAATAACAGAAGTATCGATGGTGGTGGTAGCAATTTGAGTGGTTAACGCTTCTCCAGTATTCTCAGCCACTACTTCGTCAAAGGATTTTGTACCACTGAAGGCGGCACTTAAATCTTCCGTGACGCTGGTTTGGGCGACTTTTTGGGCTTGGAAGATGCCATCAGTGGTGGTGGAGGTCAGGATTTGCTGGTTGCTGTCAGCGATAACTTGGGATAATTGAGCCGCATTGTTGGTAATCACCTCTAGGTTAATAGTGTTGCCTGGGTCTATCTCTGCTAACATATTGGTTATATTGCCAACTGTGTTAGTAATCAGAGTTTGAATCGCTGTGCTATCACTGAGATTAACACTACTACTTTGCAGGAGTTCGGCTAGATTCCCAGTCACCTGAGCATCTAAGCTATTGCTGCTGATGCCAGCAACGGTTTGCAGGGAGTTACTGATTTGACTAATCAGGGTTTGCACTGCCACTTGTGCCGCTAACACCGCTAAACCTTCAGGAGAACCCGCTTGGGCGGCTGCGATGGCATCAAAGGTGGCTAAATTAATGGTGCTGGGGAGTCCCAAAGCAGTTTTGACTTGGGTTTCGGATGCGTCTGGGGTGAGTCCTGTATCGACGAGGGTAGAAATTAGGGTGGTTAGAGGGGTAACTACCGTAGAATCGGGAACTGCCCGCAGTGTGCCTGTAAAGGCTTGTCCGGTAATGGCATCGGTGCCACCGACGACCACATATTCCCCTTCATCGAAGTCGAGAGTGCCATTGCTGTTGAGGTCGAAGTTACCCGCAATCTCCAGGGTGAAATTACCCGCAGCATCTGTGGTTGCACCAGGTTCATCGCTATCTTGGGTGCGGTTGAAGTTGGTGTCTAGGAAGGCTGTGGCTCCAGAGATGGGGCCATCTAAAGCTTTGGCTTTGATAGTTTTGGAGATAGCTGCGGGGCTGGCGACTTTAATATCGCTACTGAACACAGCATGAGTGTTAAGGTTAGCTCCTTGAAAGTCTTGAGTTTTGGTGGCTGCATTGGCGGCTAAGTTGTCTGTAAAGGTGGTATCACTGCTAATGGTGACGGTTGGGGGTGAGATGGGTAAACCTTGGTCATTAATCTTCTTCTGAGCATCTATCGTTGCTTGGGTGAGGGCAAATATAGCTCCTCCAAACCCTTGTCCTTCATCGGTGGTGATACGTTTGTCAGTTCCCGTTCCTCCAATGGCTTTGGAATTTGAGAAACTGGAGCCTGTGATGGTGAGGTTGCCTTCCCTGACAAAAATCGCTC
>NZ_LN889825.1 GCF_900009145.1 Planktothrix tepida PCC 9214 | reverse complement strand
GCAGCACTTAATGGTACAGGAAATAGTTTAGCCAATAGTATTATCGGAAATCCTGCTAATAATATTCTCGATGGAAATAGCGGAGCCGACCTACTCCAAGGTCTGACAGGAAACGATACTTATAATGTCGATAATACTGGAGATATTGTCACAGAATTAGCAGGTGAAGGAATCGACTTAGTGCAATCTTCTGTGACTTATACCTTACCCGCCAACATAGAAAACCTCACCTTAACAGGAACAGTCGCCATTGATGGTACAGGCAATAGTTTAAATAATATTATTATCGGAAATACTGTTAATAATATTCTCGATGGCGGTAGCGGAGCCGACCCACTGCAAGGGAAAGCAGGAAACGATACATACATTGTCGATAATGCTGGGGATATTGTCACAGAATTAGCAGGAGAAGGAACAGATTTAGTTCAATCTTCGATTACCTATACCTTACCCGATCACGTCGAAAACCTCACCTTAACAGGAACAGCAGTGCTTAATGGTACGGGTAATAGTTTAGGGAATAGTATTATCGGAAATACTGCTAATAATATTCTCAATGGCAGTAGCGGAGCCGACTCATTGCAAGGGAAAGCCGGAAACGATACATATATTGTCGATAATTCTGATGATATTATTACAGAATTAGCGAGTGAAGGAACGGATTTAGTTCAATCTTCTACGACTTACACCTTATCGGATAACGTAGAAAACCTCACCTTAACAGGAACAGCAGCACTTAATGGTACAGGAAATAGTTTAGCCAATAGTATTATCGGAAATCCTGCTAATAATATTCTCGATGG
>NZ_LN889824.1 GCF_900009145.1 Planktothrix tepida PCC 9214 | reverse complement strand
TTAGCTATACGTTACCTACGGAAGTCGAAAACCTCACCTTAATAGGAACAGCAGCTATTAACGGAACAGGAAATAGTTTAAATAACATTATTACCGGAAATATTGCTAATAATCTTCTCGATGGCAGTAGCGGAGCCGACCAACTCCAAGGTCAGGCAGGAAACGATACTTATAATGTCGATAATGCTGGAGATATTGTCACAGAATTAGCAGGTCAAGGAACAGATATAGTTCAATCTTCTATTAGCTATAC
>NZ_LN889823.1 GCF_900009145.1 Planktothrix tepida PCC 9214 | reverse complement strand
ATTTCCGGTAAAGATTTTCTCGGAATTGGTGAGATGATTCCTAGATGTAAGTATTTAAAACATTCGTAACTTCTAACTTCTGGGAATAGGTCTTTATAACCTTGGCAATATTCATCAATCACGGAAACTGTTGGTTGTGCATCTCGGGCTAAATGTTTGAGCATCTGTAATTCTACATCCATTACCCTATCTCCCTTCTAGCTACCCATCTGGTTTATTTTCTAATTTTACTCCTCGGAGACTGACAGAAGAGGG
>NZ_LN889822.1 GCF_900009145.1 Planktothrix tepida PCC 9214 | reverse complement strand
TTGCCATTTCAGAGAATCTCCTGAACAGTTTTGTTAATCTGAATCAGCATCTTGATCAAAAAATTGTTTTTCACTTGATCAATCTATTGTTACAATTTGAACGAGATTTAAACACTATCCTCATAAAATTTAATGATAATATTAGTTACCATCCTAACGTAGCTTTAAGGAAACCAACTCAGCAAAGCTCACACTCATCTCATTGTAATCAATTGCAATCAGCAGTCAATGGTATTAAAGACGGAAAATTTAGCTTTCACACAAAACTAGAAGTCAATCCTTGGTGGCAAGTAGATTTAGAAGGTATTTACTTACTCACGGAAGTACAAGTTTACAATCGAATAGATACCTGTGCTGATCGTGCTCGTACTCTGAGAATTTTGCTCTCGTCCGATGGTGAAAACTGGAACTTAGTATATACTAACGACGAAAATAATATATTTGGAGGAGTTGATGGGAAGCCTCTTGTTGTAGCTATAGCTTCCAAACTAGCTCGTTATGTTCGGCTGCAATTGAATGAAGAAACCCGCTTACATCTTGATGAAGTTGAAGTTTATGGAGAACCTGTTGCCATTTCAGAGAATCTCCTGAACAGTTTTGTTAATCTGAATCAGCATCTTGATCAAAAAATTGTTTTTCAC
>NZ_LN889821.1:10143-18503 GCF_900009145.1 Planktothrix tepida PCC 9214 | reverse complement strand
TTTTGTCTAGGCATGGTTAAAAATAGGGGAATATACCCCTATTATAAAGGTTATCTATCGAGATAAAAGATTGAGTAAGATTTAGCAGTTACATCATCGGTTAGGAAGTCTTCACCTTTTTTATCACCGTGAACCAATATTTCAGCAAAATATTGAGACTCATTTGATCTACAATTATCTAACAATACCCAACTGCAAAAAGCATAAAGTTTTCTCAAAAAGTGGGTTTTTCCTGCTAAGAAAGGCATTTTATCAGACTTCATTCTGACAGGTTTAAAAATAACATCATAGTCTACCAAAGCTTGCATATAAAGAGGGTTTAAAAGAGTTACTAACGGGGTTTTCTTTCCTTGTTTCTCTATTACAAACTGTCGAACTAACTTAAGGTTTTCTTGAATTAAGTTAACAATATTTTTATCGAAACTCAAGCCTAGATAGGGAAGTTTAAACATGGTTTCTCTTTTTTCTTGAGTTCCTTTTGCTAATCCCATCACTTTAAAAAAACCATCATCTTCTAACTCTATAAAACATTCTGAATTAAGTATTTCTGAGTATTGTCGTCTTCCTGTCAATAGTTCCAAAGCGAGTGCTTTTGCCATATAATCTTTAGAAGTTTCAACGGGTTTTTTTAAATCATTAACAGCTTTTTCTATTAATNCGGTCTTGATATAAATAAATCTGTTTAAATTTTTTCTTATCCCATTGAAAAATGGTAGCCACAAAGTAATCATTTCCTATCGTGGCTGTATCGATACCTATAAAGTATTCAAAGCCTTTTAACGGGCTTTCTAGGGTTTGCTCAATTGATGAATTTTGGATTATCTTAGAATTAAAAATCCCGTGTTCTTCAATCTCTTCAAACGTTAAATTATATTCCCTATTTATTACTTCAATTGATGTTTGATCCTGTTCTTTTCTATATTCTAAGTAATCTTCTCTTTTAGAGTAAATTGGGTGTACTTTCCAGTGAATGAATATTTTATTTAATCCCCCTTCTTTTAAGCTGTAAAAAGGCGGTAATAAGCCGTTAACAACATTATTGCAGATAGTATCAATTGGTTCCTCTGAATTCAAATTAGCTTGCTTGTAGAACCAATTAAGTTTGGAACCCGGTGTGCTAACAATTACTTTAAGGCTTTTAGAAACCATGCTAGAAGACGCACTAGACGCGCTATAAATTGATTCAATTGTGGGAACAAACGCGGCTTCATCGAATAAAAAATCACTCACTGAGTCGTAAGAGCGACTACCCTCTTTTGCACTGTTTTTAAAATATATTTCTCCTAAGTTTTTAAGCTTAATTAATCCTACATTATCTATTAATAATTCGATACCGTATTGCTGCAACTGTAGAGCCATGTCTCTAACCCGTCTTGATAATGCAGATACATCATCCTGAGTACGGGAAAAGCAAATAGCACTGTAAGCAGGATTTTTACAAGCTTTAAATAGGAAGTAAGAAGCAATAGTTTGAGTTATCCCTAATTGTCTCGATTTAATAATTAAAATAGTGCTTTCTTTTTCACATAATCCTATCAATTTAGATTGATAATCGTAAGCGATAAACTGCTTATAATTCTCACCGCTTCTAATCTTTAAAAGACTTATGAACTCTTCCCATGTATCGGGTAAATTAGCTCTGAAGTCTTCCCTAGTTTGTAGTTTCTTTTGGTTTTTTAAATTCATCGGTACTCTTATCATCTTCTATCCTTTTTAATCCTTCTAAATTATAGCCGTAAGCTTCTAATGATTTAATTGCAGCGTTTGGACTAACCAACTCATTTACACCCATTAGAGGCGCGTATATTTCATACAAAAGCTTCAATGCTTTGATTTGTTCTATGGGGAATTTAGCGTTACCTTCCTGATATAAATTAAGCCTATTTTTACATAGAATACCAACACTTATAAATAAATCATAGGCTAGTTTCTGACTTGCTCCTATGGCTGTTTCTGGGTTGCTGTCCAACATTTCAATATTAGGAATTCCCCAATCTTTTCTAATCTTTTCAAGGTCTTTTGGGTTGTCAATTATTGGGTTAGCAGTTGTATCACGTTCCAATTTATCCACTGCTTTTAATGCTTTTTCTGCTTTTTCATCAGTGGATGCTATGGATTCTAAATATTTTTTATGCCAGATCTGGACTGTTTTTAATGCAATCTTAAATCCTTTAGTATCAAGCCATTCGTGAATATATTTAGGGCTNTTTTATTAACTTATATTTATAAACAATATTATCTTTAGTTCCTATATTTGAGCGTTCAAAAATAGCTACGCTGTAGCCTTTTAAATCACAATAAACAGATAAAATATAAGCTTTATTATCCATTATTCCTCCTCAATTGGAATTGTGAATCCAGAGATGTTTTTATTATGGCATACAATTAATCCAGCTAACGCAAAAGCAGAAGACATCACAATATCGTCATATCCGCTACTTGCCTGTAATTTTTGCCCAATTCTCACAAAATTTAAAAATTCTATCCGAACTTTATCAATATCTAACAGCGTTAAATTACCAGACTCAAGCCAAACTTGTAAGCTCCCGATCATCGTTTGTTTGTTTCCACTGGATGTGTGAATTTTATTAAAAAAGATTTGAGGATAATTTTTTTGTAATTGCTGATAGAATCCCTCCCCAACACTGTTAGTTTCGATGGAAACGCAACGAGGTTTANGCGCATTTACCATCATCCATGCACCGACTCGCGCTTGTGCTGTAATTTGATTTGAAGCCATTAAATTATTAGTAGAAAGATAGAGACAAGCTAACACACCATAACCACTATTTTGAAATAATTTTAAGACTTCCTGAACTGGGTTTTTCTCTTTCTTGTACTTATTTCTATTATTCTTTAATTGTTCCCATATCTCACCAATATTAAAGCGTAAAGCCACATTATTTTTATAATTTTGTGATGTGTGAGAATTGACTTCTTTTTCAAAATCAAATTTTTGTAGGATAGGTTCATCTGGCAATTGAGTGCGTTTTTCTTCTAACTCTTCTAAGCTATCAACGATTAATTCAGGAGAAAAATAAACAAAAGCATTAACATCTAAATCTAAGTATTCTTCTACCCATTCATCAGGCATTAATTTGATAGCTTCTAAGATATCATAATTGATTAATCCAAATTTAATCTCTTTCAACAATAAAGTAGATGTTGCTAACTTTTTACCTACTTTCTCATTATTAAACCCTGCTAACTGTTTTTTGTCGCTTTTAATTCCATATCTTGATGGATTATTAGCAACAATAGAGGATGATTGTACATCAGTATTAAATGGGATTGTATCAGAATTTTTTAGCTTTTTGGGGGTAAACCTTAAATCTGATAAAACAAGAGTATTGTAGGCTTTTATAAGCACTCCTGACACTCGAATAAACCAAGCATCATTAGGGATATTTTTCTTTTTAATAAAGTCGATAACTTCTCTTAATTTGGGTTTATTTTTATATTTAAAAGTGACTGTTTTTGGTTCTCCTAAATAAATGTTTAAAGTTGCCATTGCTGTTGCGTAGCAGGATTTTAAATCTAAATCAGAGAAATTACCCTCTAAATAAGGATGGTTACACATCCTTGTAAATAATAACCCACCTACAGTTAAGAAGGGTTGAAAGCCTAAATCATTTAACTCAATATCTTGTAAATTGTCAATCCTAGTTAAGTTTAATTGATGTTTGATAACACTTTCATTTTGTTTCCATTGTTTAACATCAGTGGAATTATTAAACGTTTTACTAATTAAATCAGTAATAAATTTAGCAACATTAGAACCCGTAGTATCAGCTATTTCAACATCATTTAAGCCAAAATTAATTCTTAATAAATGTAACAAATCACGCTGAATTTTATCAAGTTCCGCAGTGGTAAATAAATCTAAGACATTATACTTGATGAAATCATCAAGACATTTTTCTTTAAATAGACTCATATTTTCCTTAATTTCTTTTTTATTAATTCCTAATTTTACTGCAAAATCATCATTTTCAATATCTATCTTTTGGGCATTTAGTCCAAAAATTTTGGCTTGTGAATCTAACCCTTTTTTACGCGGTGGGAACCTATACATATAATCTCTAAGCGTTAATTCTATTTCAAAAAGATTATTATCTATATCTAAGTAAATACATTTATTATCATTATTGCCCATCAACTTTAAAACCCTATATTGGCTAATTCTAGCCGTATTAAGCAACCAATCTTGATGATTTTTACCAAAAATTTTAAACAAGTCAGCAGGGGTAAAAAAGAAGCCTAGCTCAATATTTAATCTGTTAGGTTTGATAATTAATTCTGAGGTTTTTTCTTTACTATTACGCTTGTATTCTAAGTTTTCAATTGATAAATTGTAGGTATCTAAAAAATTATCTAAAACTCCATCTTCTATAGCTTTTTGATAGGCTTTTTTAGGATTACTTGCACTATCAAAAATATCATATTGCATCTCTCCTAATTCTTCTAATAAAACTTCTAAATACTCTGGAGATGTTGTATTTAATCCTATAGCATTAAAGAAATTAATAATAGGATGAAAATTATTATCTAATTCTTCATAAAGCCAAACTATAGCTCTATCTGACATTAATTGTGGGGAATAAATACCAATACAATCCACAATCATTTTAAATTTTTGAGTGAATTCTGTATCAGGTATTAATGATATTTTTTCAAGTGACCGAATAAATTCTACAGTACACTTAATAGCTTCTAAATTATTAACTTGACCGTTGCTAATATATGGCATAAGGGAGATGAAATAGGGGTGATATACACCCCCAATAAACTACAATTATTTAGATTCTTTTAAAGGCTTAATCGACTTGATATCAATTATTGATAAGCCTTTACGCTTGATTGATTTTACCATTTTGAACTCGATTTTTTTACCGATTAATGAGTCTAATTCGATGTTTGATTCTTCAATTTTAGCTTTGTCAAGTTCAGCTAATTTTTTAGAATCCAGTAAACCCATATTGAGTAGAAATCGAGTTAGGCGGTTGTAATCAGAAGTTTCACTATCATCTTCAAACTGTTCAGAATTAATTTTTTGTCCTGTCCAAAATCGCATTAAGATGTCTTTTTTAGTTCCCTTAACCGCAATCTGGAATTCAAACTGAGAGGCATAAAAAACCTCTTTCTTGCCTTCTTTTTCTGTATGCTCCTCAATTTCCTCAATAGCAATAATTTCACCGATTGTTAAACCGTTTTCTTCAATTGCTACTTTGTTGGCAATTTTAGCTTTAAGAATCATGAGTTTATTTTTCCTTAGTTTTTGGATTGATAGAATTATGCGATAAAGGATTATAAGGTTTAAAAGGTGTTTTTTTGCAGATTTTTTCACCTATATAAACTTTTGCCTTATAGAGATCTAAATGCTCTAATTCAATATCTCTAATTAGCATAAGCTTACTTATCCTTTCGTTCACATAATATTACTATAGCAAGTTTTTTAAGATTTGAATAAATTTTTGCTTAATTGTTACAAAACTTAATACTCAGCCTTTTCTAATTTGGGTAATGATATATTTAAGAAAAAGGATTCAGGAGATTGACAAATGGCTAGGCTTGGTGGTATATCACGAAAATTTTTTACTCAAGTAAATTGTGTTAAATTCACGGGATTGAGTATTGGGCAGATTAAAAGAATGTGTAGGGAAGAATTAATTAAGGTCGCTGCTAGTCCAAGCTGGCTAGATTTTAACAGTTTGACATGGCTTTGTATTTATGCAAATTTGAGAAATTATTTTTCTTTTCAAGTTATTACAAAAATTTTTAAAGAGGGTAACATTGATCCTACTGAATTATTATTAAACGAAAATCATTTGTTTGTTGTTATTTATGGAGAAAATTATAATAAAATTTTACTTTATGAATTAGAAAAAAATCAAACCTTTAATGATTTAAACCCTGAACAAATATTTAAAGATGCTGGAATTAATGAATTAAAATTGAAACTTAATGAAACATCTTTAAAAAATTATTTTGAAAATGGGTGTGTTTCATTAAGTTTTAAAATTCCTTATGTTTATTTTCAAGTCAAAGATATTCACTTGGATTTAATTAACTTAATGAAGAAAGAAGGATATTCTCAGAGTGAAATCGATTTAAAAATTAACACTATGTATGATTATTATAAAGTAGCTTAATTTTTAACACATAGAAACACTTGTATAATAAAAAAATCTCTCTTCAAAATCAATGAAGGGTAACATCAAACTATAGATTTTTTGAGATGGATTAATAGGATTAAAATTTTGACATTCTTCTAATATAGAATCTTCTTGAGCTAGTTCTGAATCGATAGAAAACTTACTAGCACCGATGATTAAATGAAGACTCAGCATATAATTTTCTATTTTTAAAGGATCGAATTCTATAGGGCAAAATCNAGCATACTACAAAAAAAAAAACACTCTATGGCAGATTGTGGAGTTGATATCGCAAGTCCACATTTAGCACCTATAAGGGGGGGTAGCGATAGATTTTGCTCTAAGTATAAATACTCATTAAGCACAACGGCTAAAAGCCTTACCCCATAAGCGGTAGAGAAACCGACCCTGCAAGGCACGATAAAACCCTACCATCTCCTAATACCTGCGGGTATCGTTTCGTGCCTTCTAGGGGTATTTCTGAAGGGCTATTTTAGCGATCGTCATCATTGCATCCCAGAAGGTGAGAGGGTTTGGAGTCGGTCGGTCGGGAGTCGGTAAAGGTTTCTATTAGTTTGGTTAGAAAAAATTGAAGTAACTGTTAATAGAATGGTAGTCAAAAAATTAAGGTATTTATTAATAGANCTGTAAGGGTTACAAAATCCACATTGATTTGTAGTATCAAAAGCACTACACCAAAACAAAACCCCTAACCTTCTGGCTAGGGGTGACTAGGGGGATGGTAAGGACGATGATTGGGATTAATCAATCATCTTCACCTATCCAAATTTGCTCTAATGTTGATATGTTTTCTTGACTTACTACTAATAAAGTCGGTTCATCAAGACTATTTATCAAAGTGTTTTTTAATTCAATATCAGCATTCTTTTTAAAGATTATTACACTAGCTAAGATATCTTTTAACTCGTCACTTAATAAGCCTTGAATACCTCTATCAAGTGTTAGTGCAGCGTTAAAATTTTGACAACCTTCTAATATTTTTTCTTGAATTAGCTGTCTTACAGATTGAATACTTCCCTTATGTTTTTTGTTTAAAGCAAGTATTTCAAACCCTATTCCAGTAGGGTGATTTTTGCTATATTCCCAGTAGTTTTCATTGATTACTTTTTCAGGATGTTGGTATTGTTCCCAGAATGTTTTATTAGCAAAAGTTTTACTTAATTCTGCTAACTTATTCTCATTAGTTTCAAAGTTTCTTAATTGTGACTCATTTAAGAATAAAAACTGAGAACGGCTAACTAATTTCATCATCTTAAAAGCCTTTGAAGAAAACCCCATAGGATGAACAATTCTCTCACATTCTTTTAGAAACTGTAAGGCTTTTTGTGTTCCATCTGAAAACTTAAAAATCTTATCTTCACAGTAAATATGTGGTAAAGAATACCCACCTTTTAAGGCTTCATAATACCACTTAATTAAATCATCGTTACTTTGATAAGAACGTGCTTTAAGGTAATCAGTTTGATGATTAAAATCGTATTCTTGTTCATCAAGCATTATCTTGTATTCACTCATACCTTTGATATAATTACCAGCGTTTGAATTAATATAAATAGTAAACAAATCAGTTTCAACTGTCTGATTATCCTTAGTTTTAAAGTATTCCGTCTTCAGTTCATAATCAAACTTTTTAACTAGATAATGATCCTCACTAATTTGAAAAAAGCTTGATAGGTGTTTTTTGAATTCTTTATCAATCCATTGTTGTCTTTGTTCTGGCATTTCTAACCCTGAGTTTATGCTATCATCATAGTTAAAAACATACTCAGGATTATCTTTTAAAATGTCTTTAAACGTTTGACCTAACGGTATTGCATCCCAGTTGTAAGCAGTTCCATCAGTGATAGGAGCAAAACCGTTGAGCGCATTTACCATCATCCATGCACCGACTCGCGCTTGTGCTGTAATTTGATTTGAAGCCATTAAATTATTAGTAGAAAGATAGAGACAAGCTAACACACCATAACCACTATTTTGAAATAATTTTAAGACTTCCTGAACTGGGTTTTTCTCTTTCTTGTACTTATTTCTATTATTCTTTAATTGTTCCCATATCTCACCAATATTAAAGCGTAAAGCCACATTATTTTTATAATTTTGTGATGTGTGAGAATTGACTTCTTTTTCAAAATCAAATTTTTGTAGGATAGGTTCATCTGGCAATTGAGTGCGTTTTTCTTCTAA
>NZ_LN889821.1:0-5151 GCF_900009145.1 Planktothrix tepida PCC 9214 | reverse complement strand
CCAACACCAACCCCAATCCGAACCCGAAACCGAACTCCAACCCCAACCCCAACCCCAACCCCAATCCGAACCCCAACCCGAAACCCAACCCCAACCCCAACCCCAACCCCAAACCCCAAAACAGCCAAAAAATCCTAATGTGAGTGAATTGAGAAAGATGGCTCAAATTAAAAAAATCCAATGGAAAGATCCCAACGGCAAACCCTTGAAAAAAGCTGAATTAATCCTAGCTTTAGGTCTTTAAATTAACCAATTGGAGAGTATGCACTCCCCTCTACCATTGGGTTCTGAGAGATATTCTCTAACACAAAACCCCTGATTTAATCAAAGTTATTAAATCAGGGGTTTTTATTGTCTATTTTTAATAAAATATAAATTTTTAATAACAGTTTAGTAATAAAATGATTTCTACTATATAATAAATCAAATGCTTAGGCAGTGTTGGCACACCCCTAAGCGCGTCCCCTAATTACAGTAGAGGCAACAATATGATAACATCAAACGCGGCTAGACAAGCGGTTTCTAGCCCTTTAGACGTTCTTTCACAGTTTCAACAAAAACACCATTTAAGCGTTTCAAAAACAGCGTTTCTGTTAGGAATTAGTGAGAACCAATATCGCAAATATTTTATCAATTCTAAGAATAAAAGAAACCCCTCTCAAGCGGTTTTAAATCTTTGTATATCACTAGATTTAATCCTTTCTAATGGTTTAAAATTGCCAGACTTCCCTGACTTCGAGTAAACCATTTACAAAGACATTTACATAGTACATAGACCCCTAGCAATAGGGGTTTTATTATGTGAGAAAGAGATGAGAGAGGGTTAAGAAAATAATGGAATGAATCAAGTTTTTATCAGTTCTTTATCATTTGAGAATCTTTTCTCTATCAATGGATTATCAACTGCTACAGGGTACAGATACGTCAAAATGATTGACGATATCTTACAACCTTTAAACGTTGAATTCTGGAGATATGAGAAAGGTATGGGGTCACTAAATGAAGATGAGCTAAATGTTTTCAAAATCTTCATTTTATTAGTTGAAAAACACACAGTAAAGTTTGCTAAAAAACAACTGATTCAGGAATTAAAAAACAATGGTTACAACATCGAAACAAACCCAAAAAGCAACGGAACAAACTACAGAGGAACCGCAAGAAATGAACAGCAAAACACCCAATCAAAATCAAACTTCTACGACTCCCTACTCGGAATATGAGCTAAGGAATGAAGCTATTAAAAGCCAAGCTGTGAAAGATGCTTTTAGCGACGCTCGGATGTATTTAGAGTGTTATGATAGTCATTTTGAAGCACTCAAAAACACCGGAATAACTAACCTCTTACAGTCTAAAATTCAAGAACAAAACACCCAGTTAAAAGAGCGTGAAAACTCGGATTTTTTGTTAATGAATCCAGAAGAAATAATGCAACGGATGAAAAATTTACAGCAAACTTTAGCGTTACCCTCACAGTCAAATTGTCGCTATCTTCCCCAAAGTCTAGGCTAACCTATGATGATTTAGAAGCCTATAAACTCAATGCAATGTGTTAGTTATGGGGGTTTAATTCCCCCTTATAGAGCCATGTTAGAAGCATTTAAGTTTGGGTTAGCAATCTGTTTAGGCTACTTAATTAATTTGAGCTTAAATCAGATTCAAGTATCTGCTTATCAAACTAATTTAGAAAGTCAAAATAAGACTTTAAAAGCAGATTATTCACAATGTCAAAGTCGAGTAAACCAAGTTAAGGGAATAGTAGAAAAATGGTAACAAAGGGTAATTATGAATTACAAAAAGAGCTAAAACAACAAAAACTTTATGATTTAGATTTGTCGATTTTAGATAATAAAATTCGAGCTAAATCTAATGATTTAAAAGTAAGTCAGATTGACGTTAAACGTTCTGAAATTAAGGTTTTAGCTAGTCAAGAAAACTTAACTCAAGATGGGATTAATCTTAATATTTTGAAAGAGAAAACTTTACAACTAACTGACGGGTTAAATTTTGAAAAAGCTAATACTCGAATTAATCGAGATAAACTACTAATCCAAGGGAATAAAGCCATGCTTGAATTATCCCAAATCAAAGCAGAATTAAGCGAGTCTCAAGCGTTATTTTCCCTCAAATTCAGTTCACAAGCTCAACAAAAAATCAATCTACTTAAATAAGATGTATCTCAAATTTTTAGCATTATCAGCATCTCTAGGGGTGCTTTTTTTATCTCCCATCTCTCCTGATTTGTCTAAGAATCAGAAATTAATTTTAGGCGGTCTAGCAAGCGTTTCTAGCTGTTTAAGTTTAGTGTGGATAGGTTATTCTCCTAATCTTAAAATCAAAGCTTTAAAGAGTGATTTAGAACGCGCTCAAAAAACTTTAGAAGCCAACTTAGAAGCTATTCGAGAACAAAATTATTTAATTGAAAATGTTAAATCAGAAAAACAAAATGCAGATGAATTTTATCAGAATCTTATGAGTAAAACACAATCGGACTATGACCGACAAATCAAAGACTTAAAGCTTAAATTATCGGATAAAACTAAAGAATTAAAAACTACTTTAGAGGTACAAAAAACTGATTATGAACGGATTTTAAACAATCAATTAAACGCTCTAACTAATAAGAAAGAGGAAGAAAAAACCATAATTATTAATAGTTATGAACAAAAAATTAAAGGGTTAGCAGATAGAATCATCCAGCTTGAAAGTCAAGAGGAGTATGTAAAACAGCTAATTTCTGATAACGAACAAGTAAAGAAACTATTAGAAATTGACTCTAAAAACCTTGAGTTATCGGCATCTCAGGCACAATTAACGCTTGAAAAACAGGTAATCACTTATGAACAAAAGATTGAAAACGCTATCAATGAGAATGAAAATTTAAAGGCAATTATTAACAGTTTAGAACAAGAAATTAATCATCTAAATCAGACAATCATCCTACTGCAAAATGAAGCAAAAGCACCAAAAAACCCTGATATCAGACTAATTTTAACGTTATTTTCTAAAAAGAATATACGCTTAAATTATCTGGAGTCATTAGATAATTGTGGGATTTTAAGCCACATTTTCGAGATATTGAGCGAGTATTCAGAAAATAGTATTAAGGAAATATTAGCGCAATTACCCGGTCTATCAGAAAATTTTGAATCATCCCCAAACTACTCAATAAGTAAGGGAAAACTTAAGATTAATATTGATAGTAGAAGTGCAAAAGATAAGATTAAAAATCATGATGGATGGCTTAAAAATATTGCTGAAAGTCAATCTAATTTGATAATTTTAGGAGCTAGAGGAACTGGTAAGAGCGAGTTAGCTAATAATTATTCTGCATTAATTCACAACATTTTAGGCAATTTTGAATTCAAATTTATTCAGCCAAAACCAGATGATATGAGCGTTTTCTTAATTGGAAATAAAGAGGTAAAACCTGACTATCTAGGCTTTATGAATATACCAGGAATTAAAAATGCTTACGATGGATTAGAGGAATTAAACGGGGTTATTCATAGCAGGTTAGAGGATAATACTAAAAGGATAGCTACGGGTTTACCGTGCCAAAATTGGAGTCCTCAGTATTGGTTAATTGACGAATTTCAACAGTTAATCTTGCAAGCAAAAAGCTTTGATAAAAAGCCAGAAGATGTCTCATTAAGTGTTAGAAATGCAGTTTCATTAGGTAGAAGTTTAAAAATTTATGTATTAGCAATAGGTCAAATTGCTAACGTATCAGTGCTTAAATGGCAGATAGGTGATTTATATCAATTCTGCCAAATTTATCTAGGGGATGCTATTAAGAATGGAATTAATTACGCGCCCAATAAAGCAGATATAGAAGTGTTAGAAAATGAGTTTAATTTATTCAGAAATAGTGATATTAAATATTATGGTCTAGTGCGTGAGATGGGTAAAAAAGGATACATTGCAGAATTGCCAAACGAGCGCGAGTATTTTGTGATGCCATCCCACGACATCCCAGAATTATCCCACAATCACACACCATCACAAACGTCAGAAGTCTTACCAGTAGAGGTTTTGAGTCCATCCCATCACATCCCATCACAGGCTATCACACAGTCAAAAACTACGATTATCGAGTGTCCCAATTGTGGATCGTTTGAGTCAGTTAAGAATGGGAAAAATAGACGTAAGTGTAAAAAATGTAACAAAACGTTCTCAGTATAAAAAATCGTTGACTAATAAAGTTTAATATTTTCTTGACAATAATTAATAACTAATGTTAAAATAAATAGTGTTAAAATAATGTTAAAATAATTATAGTTTTTTGGAGATGATAAAAATGTTAGGAAATTATGCTGAAACTAAATTTACAACAAAATTAAATCAAACATTTTATCTTCTGTTAACAACAGATATAAATTCAACAGGATTTTTAGTAACCCAATTATTAGAAGATGAATACAACAATATTGACACATTTACAGATATACGCGATGCAATAAAATGTTATTGTAAACAATTAGAAGTAATAGGAGATAATGTATTATTTACTATAGAAAGTTCTGAATTTAAGAATATTGAAACTACAGAATTAATAAATTTTAAAAAAGAAGTTGAATTAATAACTGAAAAAAATAATTTAACTCTTTAACACCCCCCAAAACTTCTAATTTCCAAAATACACAAAANGCAATATTAAGGAAATCGTATCAAAAGGACTCAAAACAACTGCTAACTTAAAAAGCCGTGAGAGCGATAAAAAGCGTAGTGTAGAAGCCTTTGAAAAACTCGAAAAACTCATTCAAATGTATGGTGAAGAAGGAGTTAAAAAAACGAAAACTTACTACAATAAAACGCACAAATGTAATTACAACTTATTGGTTGAATATGAGAAAACTCACCCCGGAGTTTTTGGCTAAAAATCAAGTTTTTGGGGGTTACAATTCCCCCCAAAGTTTTTTCTAAAAATCTCATAAAAGTAGTTGACAATCTCAGAAAAGTCTGTTATATTAATAATAGAAGGGTAGAGAAAAAACGATACAAATTCTCCCCTTAACACTCTACAAACGCAACACAAACGATAAAGGAACCAGAAAAAATGAAAACTACAATTATCACCATCACTGCTACTATTTGTGCCATTCTTTTATGGCTTTTCGCTCCTCAATCTCAATGGGAATTAGAAGTAAAAAA
>NZ_LN889820.1:17444-18126 GCF_900009145.1 Planktothrix tepida PCC 9214 | reverse complement strand
CTACTATTAACTATTTCTGCTGTCCCTAATAGGTCAGTATAACTAACTTTGACCTGTACCTTTTTCCCCACTTGTGTTTGAGATAAGGTGAAAGTATTATTAGTCGCTCCATTAATATTAGTCCAGGTGACTCCATTATCGGCTGACTCTTGCCATTGATAATTAAACGTTCCTAAACCATCTGCATCTGCTAAGGTATTGGTTGCCGTTAAGGTTTGATTTTGTTTTGCTGTACCCGCAATATTAACTGTTCCTGTAGGAGCATTATTCAAAAGTCCAGAAACCACAGAAGTCGAACTACTATTAACCGTTTCTGCTGTTCCTAATAGGTCTGTATAACTAACTTTTACCNATTTGTGGCGGTTAAAATTTGGTTTTGTGTTGCTGTTCCTGTAATATTAACTGTTCCTGTAGGAGCGTCGTTAACATTAGTAACAACAGAAGTCGGACTACTATTAACCGTTTCTGCTGTTCCTAATAGGTCAGTATAACTAACTTTTACTTGTACCTTTTTCCCCACTTGTGTTTGAGATAAGGCGAACGTATTATTAGTTGCTCCACTAATATCAGTCCAAGTGACTCCATTATCAGATGACTGTTGCCATTGATAATTAAACGTTCCTAAACCATCAACATCTGCTAAGGTATTGGTTGCTGTTAAAATTTGGTTTTGTGTCGCTGT
>NZ_LN889820.1:15602-15892 GCF_900009145.1 Planktothrix tepida PCC 9214 | reverse complement strand
ACAACTCAACAAGATATTCCTGTCACCTTAACCCCTCTAAATAACGATACTGACCCAGAAGGTGATAATTTAATTATTGAATCCGTTAATAATCCTAATAACGGTACAGTTAACTTAAATCCTAATACCGGAGAAGTTGTATTTACGCCTACACCCGGTTATATTGGCCCTGCAAGTTTTGAATATACTGTCAATGATGGTAATGGGGGAACAAGTACCGCAACTGCTAATATTACGGTGAATGCACCCCCCAACCAAGTCCCCACAGCAACCAACGACACCGCCACAAC
>NZ_LN889820.1:14306-14967 GCF_900009145.1 Planktothrix tepida PCC 9214 | reverse complement strand
GAATTAGCGGTAATTGAGTTAGCAGGAACACCGATTAAAGTGGCTAAAAGTTCATTATTGGCTGCGACTTGAATCAAGGTATTTCCGGCTTGAGTTCCACTCCCTTGAAGGATGGTAAGCTGATTAAAATTATAATTTTGCGTCAATTTTAACAGATCCTTACCTCCAACAAAATCTAGGATAAAATCACCATTTTCACCCGGATTTAACATAAAGATATCGGCTCCTTGACCCCCGATGAGGGAATCTGTTCCGACTCCACCATTAAGGGTATCATTGCCTAAATCTCCTGTGACTAAATCATCGCCGTTACTTCCATCTACAAAATCGTCGCCTTGACCGCCATGAATCAGATCGTTATCGTCGCCACCGTAAAGGTTATCGTTCCCTGTACCTCCTGACAACAGATCTTCTCCAGTATGACCAACTAACAGGTCGTTTCCAACTTCTCCTAATACCGTATCATTGCCTAAATCGCCACTGAGGGTATCGTTTCCTAAACCTCCGAAAATCAGGTCATTGTCTTTACCGCCTCCCACCCAGTCTTCATCGGCTCCACCATAAATTAGGTCGTTTCCAAGGAAACCATAAATCACATCTTGACCTAGGTTTCCTGAGAGGAAATCAACTTCACCATAACCGAGTAGGGTATCTTGACCGA
>NZ_LN889820.1:0-11679 GCF_900009145.1 Planktothrix tepida PCC 9214 | reverse complement strand
CCATCCCTGCACCGCCGCTGCCGAAGCCGAGGCCGCCACCGCCGCCGAAGCCGCCGATGCTGCCGCTGCGGCCGAGGCCGCCGCCGCCGCCGAAGCCGCTCATGCCGCCGAAGCCGCCGCCGCCGCCGAAACCGCCGAAACCGCCGAAACCGCCCCAGCCGCCGCCGCCCCAGCCGCCGCCGCCGCCCCAGCTGCCCCAGCCGCCGAAACCGCCAAAACCGCCCCAGCCCCCGTTGCCGCCGAAGCCGCCGCCGCCGCCATTGTTAGCTGCTATCTTCTGCAACCCAATACCACCACCAAACTGCTTATTGCCCCCTTCGCCATTACCACCAATAGCTTGATTCCCCTCAAACTTCACTCCATCAACCTTCACATCCCCTTGATAAATAAACAGTGCCCCTCCCATCCCCGCACCACCACCGGAGTCATAACCATCGCCTCCCTTAGCAACTGCGTTTTTCAGCGTCAGGTTCTTAAAACTCACATTCCCTGATTTGACAAAGAAAATCGGACGGTCATCTTGAGCCGCTTTACCATTATTATTGTTATCCCCATTGATGGTATGTCCTTGCCCATCAACAGTCATATCGCTATCAACCAAACTCCACATCCGAATCACATCGTCGCCAAAATTCAGACGCACATCGGTATTGAGTTTGATGGTATCGGCTCCGGGCTTCTCGTTAGCCGTTTTAATTGCCCAACTCAGAGTTCCTTCGGTATCTCCCTTACCGTTATCTAAATCTTTAGTAACAGAAATGGGCGTGTTCCCTGTACTTACCGCACTGGTAGCGCCACTATTCACCGTTTCCGAGGTTCCCCCGCCATCGGTATAACTCACCTGCACCCGCACGGGCTTGCCAACTTGAGTCGCACCCAAGGCAAATGTAGTATTGGTTGCCCCACTAATATTTGTCCAAGTCGCGCCATTATCGGCTGACTCTTGCCATTGATAATTAAAAGTTCCTAAACCATCCGCATCCGCTAAGGTATTTGTTGCCGTTAAAATTTGGTTTTGTGTTGCTGTTCCTGTAATACTAATATTCCCTGTCGGTAAGTCATTAACGTTAGTAACGGTAGTTGTGGGTGTACTATTAACAGTTTCTGCTGTTCCTAGTCCATCAGTATAACTAACTTTAACCTGTACCTTTTTCCCAACTTGTGTCTGAGATAAGGTGAACTCATTATTAGTCGCTCCACTAATATTAGTCCAAGTCACTCCATTATCTGCTGACTCTTGCCATTGATAATTTAATGTTCCTAAACCATCAACATCCGCTAAGGTATTGGTTGCCGTTAAAATTTGGTTTTGGGTTGCTGTCCCTGTAATATTAACTGTTCCTGTGGGTAAGTCATTAACGTTAGTAACCACAGAAGTCGGACTACTATTAACCGTTTCTTGTGTTCCTTGTCCATCAGTATAACTAACTTTTACCTGTATATTTTTCCCCACTTGCGCTTGAGATAAGGTAAAAGTATTATTAGTTGCTTCACTAATATCAGTCCAGGTGACTCCATTATCTGATGACTCTTGCCATTGATAATTAAACATTCCCAAACCATCAAAATCTGCTAAAGTATTGGTTGCAGTTAAAATTTGGTTTTGTTTGGGTGTTCCTGTAATACTAACATTACCTGTAGGAACATTATTCAAAAGCGCATAAACCAGAGAAGTCGGACTACTATTAACGGTTTCTTGTGTTCCTAGTTCATCGGTATAACTAACTTTTACCTGTATATTTTTCCCCACTTGGGTTTGAGATAAAGCAAAAGTATCATTAGTCGCTCCACTAATATCAGTCCAGGTGACTCCATTATCGTCTGACTCTTGCCATTGATAATTTAATGTTCCTAAACCATCCGCATCCGCTAAGGTATTGGTTGCCGTTAAAATTTGGTTTTGTGTCGCTGTTCCTGTAATACTAACATTACCTGTGGGTAAGTCGTTAACATTAGTAACTACAGCAGTTGGACTACTATTAACCGTTTCTGCTGTTCCTAATAGGTCTGTATAACTAACTTTTACCTGCACCTTTTTCCCAACTTGTGTTTGAGATAAGGCAAAAGTATTATTAGTCGCGTCACTAATATTAGTCCAGGTGACTCCATTATCGGCTGACTCTTGCCATTGATAATTAAAAGTTCCTAANGAGGGAGACGTTGGTGTTGAGGCTAAAACCGCCACTGCCGTTGTTGCTATAGATTTTGCTGATGGGTTTATTAGAACTATCGGAGCCCGTGAGCAGGATGTCGGTGTCCCCATCTTTGTCAAAGTCGGCTGTGGTGACCGAACTACAGTAAACACCGGGGAGGGAGACGTTGGTGTTGAGGCTAAAACCGCCACTGCCGTTGTTGCTATAGATTTTGCTGATGCGGTTATTATAACCAGCGGAGCCCGTGAGCAGGATGTCNTCTCCTATTTTTCCGGCTGCTACTTCACATCCATACACTAAAATATCGGCGGTTTTTGTTAGGGCTTTTCCCCACTGCTGAAGTAGACTCTTAAAACTGTCTATATTTTCTCCATTGAGAAGGTCTGAACCGAGTTGTAAATGACCGGGGCTTCCGTGAGAAACGATATGTAGGGCTTGAATTTTTGATAAGCCTTTGAGTGCTTGTGTGATCTGTTCTACCCCACTTGGGTCTGGGTCTAAAATCACGATTTCTGCGTTTTTGTTGGCTCCTTCTATTAGGCTTGGGTAGTTGTCGATAGTGGAGTCAATGAAAATAATTTGTTTTTTCATGGTTTTCAATTCAGTTGATTAATTAATGGCCCAAGAATTCTGATCAGTAGTTGCCGGGAGATCGCACCCATTTGAAGGGATGAACGNAGTTAAAATTTGATTTTGTGTTGCTGTTCCTGTAATACTAACATTACCTGTGGGTAAGTCGTTAATATTAGTAATAACAGAAGTCGGACTACTATTAACCGTTTCTGCTGTTCCTAATAGGTCAGTATAACTAACTTTGACCTGTACCTTTTTCCCCACTTGGGTTTGAGATAAGGTAAAGGTATTATTAGTCGCTCCACTAATATCACTCCAGGTGACTCCATTATCGGCTGACTCTTGCCATTGATAATTTAATGTGCCTAAACCATCTGCATCTGCTAAGGTATTGGTTGCAGTTAAAATTTGATTTTGTGTTGCTGTTCCTGTAATACTAACATTACCTGTGGGTAAGTCGTTAATATTAGTAATAACAGAAGTTGGACTACTATTAACGGTTTCTGCTGTTCCTAATAGGTCTGTATAACTAACTTTTACTTGTACCTTTTTCCCTACTTGTGTTTGAGATAAGGCGAACGTATTATTAGTTGCTCCACTAATATTAGTCCAGGTGACTCCATTATCGGCTGACTCTTGCCATTGATAATTTAATGTTCCTAAACCATCTGCATCTGCTAAGTTATTGGTGGCGGTTAAAATTTGGTTTTGTGTTGCTGTTCCTGTAATATTAACTGTTCCTGTAGGAGCGTCGTTAACATTAGTAACCACAGAAGTCGAACTACTATTAACCGTTTCTGCTGTTCCTAATAGGTCAGTATAACTAACTTTTACTNCCTTACTGTTGCTGACGGCGGGGAAGTTTGTCCAGGTTGTGCCGTTGTCGGTGGAATATTGCCAGGTGCCGTTCTTGTCGGCAGTTGTAATCGCGATGGCTTCGGTGATGGTGGGGTTGGTGTCTACATCGGATATCGGCAAAAAATTGCTATAGATTTTGCTGATGGGGTTACTAGAACTATCCTTGCCCGTGAGCAGGATGTCGGTGTACCCATCTTTGTCAAAGTCGGCTGTGGTGACCGAACTACGGTAAACACCGGTAAGGGAGACGTTAGTGTTGAGGCTAAAACCGCCACTGCCGTTGTTGCTATAGATTTGGCTGATGGGGTTATCAGAACTATCGTAGCCCGTGAGCAGGATGTCGGTGTACCCATCTTTGTCAAAGTCGGCTGTGGTGACGGANCCGTTGCCGCCGTTGTCGCCGTAGCGGCCGTTGTCGCTGAAGCCGCCGGGGCCGTTGCTGCCGTTGCTGCCATTGTTAGCTGCTATCTTCTGCAACCCAATACCACCACCAAACTGCTGGTTGCCCCCTGCGCCATTACCACCTCTAGCTTGATTCCCCTGAAACTTCACCCCATCAACCGTGACATTCCCTTGATAAATAAACAGTGCCCCTCCCATCCCCGCACCACCACCGGAGTTATAGCCATCGNATTGCTACCACTGGTGCCATCCCATCCTCGATAAGTGAGGCTGACATTGCCGTTAAAGTTGGCATTGGGAACAAATCGAACTAAAGCTGTATTACTTAAAAGAGTCGCTGAACTGTTTGTTACTGCCCCAAATGCTGTCCAATTGCTGCCGTTATTGTTAGAAAACTGCCAAGTTCCGTTACTTGTATTGCTCAACCCTGTTACTGCTATGCCACTGGGGTCGCTGTTGGCATCGGTGAAACCACTGCTTAAGACGGTGGAAACTAATGTCCCTGGATTGGTTGTCGGGTCTTCGTTAATTGTGGTTAAATTAGATACGTTAGCTGCATTTAGGACGGGGGCGCTGTTGTTGTATTCTCCTGTTGCTCCAAAAAAGTTCAACCAAGTGTTTGTATTTGTGCCACTGGTTCGGGTTATGGTGATGCTTTGCAGGATTTTCGTTGTATCGGGTGTTAACCCTAAACCAAAGATTTTTCCAGCATTAAAATCCCAGTAACTTGAGCCGGTTGTATCGTTACTTAAGTCTAGTCCATTAATCAGATAGTAACTAGAAGCTGACTCGGTAATTGAAGTGGCAATATCGGCAATTGTGGCTGTACTGGTGCTGGTGCTGCTATCGCTATAGTTAAATTTTATATTTATTGTCCCGCTACCATTTGTCCCGGTGGCAAACAGGTGAATTTTTTGGTAGGGACTAGCCGTGACGTTAAAGGTAAAGGATGAGTTGTTGGTGGTGAGGATTTTGGCATTGTTGCCGTCATTGCTGTTATTGTAGCCGAGTTGAATGTTGGGATGGTAGCTGTTGGCTGCAAACAAGCCGTTGTCGGGTAAACCGTTGCCATTGGTTCCTGCTTTAAAGGTGGCAAAAGACTGAGTGACTAGGGCGTATGTCGGTGAACCGAAGGGATTTTGGCTGGGGTCTGTGGTGCCGTTATTGTAGTTAATAATGACATCATCGCTGAAGATTGAGCTAACATCGAAGTCTTTGATTGCTAATACTCCAGCATAGCTTTTCATTGTTACTGCTGAAAAAGCTAGGGGGGTTTCTATTGACCCGATGGTTTTGTCTAATTTCCAGTCTCCTCCTAGGGTCGCATTGCCAGTTTTTTGGCTGGATGCTGCTATGTTGGCCCCTATCATTTGATTCAGGTGCTGGATGAATTTTTCTCCTATTTTTCCGGCTGCTACTTCACATCCATACACTAAAATATCGGCGGTTTTTGTTAGGGCTTTTCCCCACTGCTGAAGTGGTTTCCTAAAACCATCTAAATTTTCCCTATTTAGAAGGTCTGAACCGAGTTGTAAATGACCGGGGCTTCCGTGAGAAACGATATGTAGGGCTTGAATTTTTGATAAGCCTTTGAGTGCTTGTGTGATCTGTTCTACCCCACTTGGGTCTGGGTCTAAAATCACGATTTCTGCGTTTTTGTTGGCTCCTTCTATTAGGCTTGGGTAGTTGTCGATAGTGGAGTCAATGAAAATAATTTGTTTTTTCATGGTTTTCAATTCAGTTGATTAATTAATGGCCAAAGGATTCTAATCAGTAGTTGCCGGGAGATCGCACCCATTTGAAGGGATGAACGGGAAGGACGATCTCTATTGACCCGATGTACAATTTTTCCTCGGTTTAAACAGTACAATCGGGGAAATTGCCGTTGGGTATATTTGGAGAACGTCTCAATTTAACGTTAATAACTTTAGTATAACCGATTAATTATGTGTTGAATACCGTAGAATTACTGAAATTTTTTCATGAGGTTTTTGGCCCAAAATTATATCGGTGAAAATCTGGATAGGGGAGCAACGGGACTCCTGTTTAAATGTTTGCTACGCATCCGTCCAAGTAGAGACGTTGTATGCAAGGTCTCTACAGGAGGTTTAGGAGATTATTTAAAATATCCTCTTCAATAGAAGATAAAATTTTAGGCTTCATTGGATCTTAATTTTAAAATCTTTAAAATGCTTACTAAAATCTCGCTTCACTTCTTCTATTGGGACTTAAACAAAAATAAGGAGCTAAATAGGTGATAATTATTATATACCAAGCCTATTACGGGTAATACTTTAGCTAATATTATTACCGGAAATACTGCTAATAATATTCTCAATGGTAGTAGCGGTGCTGACCAATTATTAGGTGGGGATGGCAATGATTCTCTGAGTGGAGATGCTGCTAATGATACCCTTACAGGTGGACTTGGTGCGGATAAATTTATCTACAATACCAATGCTGCTTTTGCTACTTCTGCCGTTGGTGTAGATACGATTACCGATTTTACCATAGCCCAAGGTGATCAAATTGTATTAGATAAAACCACCTTTACCAGTATTAGCAGTATTGCGGGAACTGGGTTTTCTGTTGTTGGTGAGTTTGCCAAAGTGACCACCGATGCTCTCGCTGCGACCAGCGCGGCGGATATTGTGTATAACACTGCAACCGGAGGATTATTTTATAATCAAAATGGTACAGCCGCAGGTTTTGGTACAGGGGCTCAATTCCTTACCTTAACGAATAAACCAGCCTTAACAGCAACTCAATTTGTAATTCAAGCTTAATTTGAAATTGATAAACAGAGAAGCCGGGTTTTTTCCACAATACCTTCGTCAGTTTTTTTAACTGTAGAAGTAACCACCAAGACACGAAGGCACGAAGGAAGAGATAAAGGAGATATTATATTCAAAGGACATGATTAAACTATACCCTTGTTATTGTCACAATCATATCTTCTGAATCATCCTTCTTGCTTTCTTCGTGTCTTTGTGGTGACAAATGCAGAAGAGATCTTAAAAATTACCCCAAATTACTATTAATATTTTTTGAATTCACAATAACAATATTTAGCAAAATTATAGAAAATAACTACACGGTCAGTCTTTTAAAATCTATATCTTAGGTATAAGCACAAAAAATATATTGCTGGCTACAATGAGGTTGATTCAGTTGGTTTCAAGAACCTATACAGCTAGATTTTAGCTGTGTATTGACTTGAACATAGAGATTATTTGCCTAAACCTAGAACTTATATAAAAGGTTTAGGTGATAAGGATATTTGCATCTACATAATAAACTTCAACCTCATTTTTAATTAAAATTAGGACTATCTGGGTATGTCATTACAAAAGCAACAAAAAGCCATCGTTTTTATTGATGCTCGTGTTGAAGATTATCACATCTTATTAGAAGAAGTTGATCCAACCGCAGAAGTTATTATTTTTTCCCCTAACAAAGATGGAATTCAAGAAATAACCTCTGTTCTCAGCCATCGCAAAAATATTCAATCTCTCCATATTATTTCTCACGGAAGTCCCGCAGAAGTAAAATTAGGAAATACCGAATTAAATACCCATACTCTGAATCAATATGCACCTCAAATTAAACAATGGCAAACTGCTTTTACCCAACATACCGATTTATTATTATATGGCTGTAATATTGCTCAGGGGAGTTTAGGAAAATCTTTTATTCATCACTTAGCTAAACTGACTCAAACTCAGGTTGCAGCCTCCAAAAATTTAATTGGAAATGCCGAATTAGGAGGAAATTGGACGTTAGAAGAAACCACTGGAACCATTCAAACGCCATTGTGTTTGAGTGCAAAAGCGATCGCAAATTACAAGGGAATTTTATCTGAACCTGCGATTAATTTTAGGGGTACTTTTGTGCAAAATGGGGTAACCACTTACGAAGCCCCAGGTGCTAACGACCCCAATACAATCTACACAATGAACTATGCAGGAAATAACAATACATTCAATTCTTTTGATATTGTTCTTCCCGATGTGGGAACAGTTCCCTTTGAAATCATTAAGAATTTAGATTTTCTGAAAATTCAACGAAAAGATAACCCGGAAGTTCAAGGAATTAGGGATATTTTGTGGTTTGATGGTGCTGCAAATGGCACAACAATTAATATAAATTCAGGCTATAACAGCAGCATGGACGTTGCTCTGAGAACTCCTATTTTAAACTTAGGAACTGACAATGTTTTTACGAATACAGGAAATCCTAATAACAACAATAACAATATTGAACGAATAGATTTTATAGAACCCGGAGGTTTAATTTCACCTACGACCAATGAGAATATAGGTTTTGTATTAGTTGAACGAGGAAAACCTGGTTTAAATGATCCCGTTATTATCACTCCAATTTTAGGTATTGATGAACAGAATAAACCCACAGAATTCGGGGGGTTAATTAACATTAGTGATGGGGAGTGGGGAAATTCTGGGCTTCCCGATGTTATTCCTCAAATTACCCGCCAAGATGCAAATCAAGATAAAATGCGTTGGTCTTTTACCAGTACAACACAAAGTATTGGAGGTATTTATGTTAGCTTTGCCGATTTAGGGATTAATCCTGGGGAAACTTTCTATGGTTATGCCATATTTCCAGCAGATGTAAATGCCAATATGGATTTAATCGGATTATCAGATGTCCCCTTAAATACCAATCAAGAATTAGGCGGTTTAGATGTTATTACCGGAGGATTATTAGCCAGTGCACTTAATATTGCTCCCACCAGTAGTAACAATAATGTCACTACTTTAGAAGATACTCCTTATAGTTTTGTTGCTGCCAATTTCCCCTTTACTGACCTCAATACTGGGGATACGTTACAACAGGTCAAAATTACCAGTCTCCCCACCCAAGGAACACTTAACTTTGGTAGTCAAGCTGTTACTATTAATCAAATTATTTCGATTGCAGAAATTGGTCAATTAAATTTTAGTTCACCGCTTAATGCCAATGGTGACAATTACGCGAACTTTAGCTTTCAAGTCGGAGACGGAACGGATTTTAGTGGTAATTATACCCTCACCGTTAATGTTACTCCTGTTAATGACGCGCCGGAAATTAATGACCTCAACAATAACCCCAGTTATATCTTAGGAGAAAACCCGGTTGTTCTCGATAACAATGCCATTATCAATGATGTAGAATTAGATGCTATTAACAATTATGCTGGCTCTACTCTAACTTTAAGTCGTGATGGTGCAGCTAATCCAAATGATGTTTTTAGCGGAAGTGGCACATTAGGAGCCCTTACTCCTGGGGGAAATCTAACAGTTAATGGCGCTATCATTGGCACTGTCACCAACAATAGTGGGGGTCAACTTTCCCTCACCTTCACGAATGCGACAGCAACTCAAGTAGATACGGTTTTACAACAAATTGCCTATTCTAATAGTGGTGATACTTCGGAAACAGTTACGATTAACTATAGCTTCAATGATGGCAATACAGGAAGCCAAGGTACAGGAGGCGCTTTAACGGCTACAGGTAGCCTTACGGTTAATATTAATACGCCACCCAACCAACCNCGTCTGGGGTGAGTCCTGTATCGACGAGGGTAGAAATTAGGGTGGTTAGAGGGGTAACTACCGTAGAATCGGGAACTGCCCGCAATGTACCCGTAAAGGCTTGTCCGGTAATGGCATCTGTACCGCCGATGGCGACATACTCTCCTTCACCCGCATCAATAAACCCGTCGCTGTTGAGGTCGAAACTATCGGGAATGTCGAGGGTAAAGTTGCCAGCACTGTCGGTGGTGGTACTGGGTTCGTCGCTGTCTTGGGTGTCGTTGAGGTTGCCATCAAAGAACAGGGTAGCACCAGCAATGGGGCCATCTTGAACTTTGATATTGCCATATCCGGCGTTGGTGTTGAGTTTAACTCCAGAGGCAGCTTGAGTTTTGGTGGTGTCATCAACCGTTAGGTTATTTTCAAAGGTGGTATCACTGCTCATGGTGACGGTTGGGGGTGAGTCTGGTAAACCCTCGTAATTAATCTTCTTCTGAGTATCTATCGTTTCTTGGGTGAGAGCAAAAATCGCACCCCCCAGCCCTTTTCCATCATCGGAGGTGACACGTTTGCTATTTCCCTTTCCACCAGTGGCTGAATTATTTTTGAAGATGGAACTTTGGATGGTGAGGTTGCCTCCCCGGACAAAANTAAAACCGCCACTGCCGTTGTTGCTATAGATTTGGCTGATGCGGTTTCCTGAACTATCCCAGCCCGTGAGCAGGATGTCGGTGTACCCATCTTTGTTGAAGTCGGCGGTGGTGACCGAACTAAAGTAAACACCGGAGAGGGAGACGTTAGTGTTTTCTTTGATACCTAAAGGTGGAGGAATAAGATTCCCGACAGTATCCCCACTGGAGTTGCTGTCATCTTCGTTAATAGGGGTGAGGCTATAGGTGAAGTTGGTATTATCTAATACGGGAGCATGGTTAACGGCAGTGACATTAGTAACGGTAGCTGTGGGTGTACTATTAACCGTTTCTTGTGTTCCTAGTTGATCAGTATAACTCACTTTTACCTGCACCTTTTTCCCCACTTGGTTTTGAGATAAGGCAAAAGTATTATTAGTTGCTCCACTAATATTAGTCCAGGTGACTCCATTATCGGCTGACTGTTGCCATTGATAATTTAATGTTCCTAAACCATCAACATCTGCTAAGGTATTCGTTGCAGTTAAAGTTTGGTTTTGTTTTGCTGTCCCTGTAATACTAACATTGCCTGTGGGTAAGTCGTTAACATTAGTAACGGTAGCTGTGGGTGAACTATTAACAGTTTCTGCTGTCCCTAATAGGTCAGTATAACTAACTTTTACTTGTACCGTTTTCCCCACTTGGGTTTGAGATAAGGTGAACGTATTATTAGTCGCTCCATTAATATTAGTCCAGGTGACTCCATTATCGGCTGACTGTTGCCATTGATAATTAAACGTTCCTAAACCATCAACATCTGCTAAGGTATTGGTGGCGNCGTTAATAATCCTAATAACGGTACAGTTAACTTAAATCCTGATACTGGAGAAGTTGTCTTTACGCCTACACCCGGTTATATTGGGCCTGCAAGTTTTGAATATACTGTCAATGATGGAAACGGGGGAACAAGTACCGCAACGGCTAATATTACGGTTGAAGCACTACCCAACCAACCCCCTATTCTTGTTGATGATACGGCTACCACTCAACAAGATATTCCTGTTACCTTAAATCCTTTAAATAATGATACCGACCCCAATGGAGATAATTTAACTATTGCATCTGTTAATAATCCTAATAACGGTACAGTTAACTTAAATCCTGATACTGGAGAAGTTGTATTTACTCCCACACCCGGTTATACTGGCNCCTAATAGGTCAGTATAACTAACTTTTACTTGTACCGTTTTCCCCACTTGCGTCTGAGATAAGGCAAAAGTATTATTAGTTNTGCCGTTAAGGTTTGATTTTGTTTTGCTGTCCCTGTAATACTAACATTACCTGTGGGTAAGTCGTTAACATTAGTAACGGTAGTTGTAGGTGAACTATTAACCGTTTCTGCTGTTCCTAATAGGTCTGTATAACTAACTTTGACCTGTACCTTTTTCCCTACTTTCGTTTGAGATAAGGCAAAAGTATTATTAGTCGCGCCACTAATATTAGTCCAGGTGACTCCATTATCGGCTGACT
>NZ_LN889819.1:34424-37601 GCF_900009145.1 Planktothrix tepida PCC 9214 | reverse complement strand
ACTATTAACTGTTTCTGCTGTTCCTAATAAGTCAGTATAACTAACTTTTACTTGTACCTTTTTCCCTACTTGTGCTTGAGATAAGGTGAAAGTATTATTTGTCGCTCCACTAATATTAGTCCAGGTGACTCCATTATCTGAGGACTCTTGCCATTGATAATTTAATGTTCCTAAACCATCTGCATCTGCTAAGGTATTTGTGGCGGTTAAAATTTGGTTTTGTGTTGCTGTACCTGTAATAGTAACATTACCTGTCGGTAAGTCGTTAACATTAGTAACTACAGCAGTTGGACTACTATTAACTGTTTCTGCTGTTCCTAATAAGTCAGTATAACTAACTTTTACTTGTACCTTTTTCCCTACTTGTGTTTGAGATAAGGCGAACGTATTATTAGTTGCTCCACTAATATCAGTCCAGGTGACTCCATTATCTGAGGACTCTTGCCATTGATAATTAAACGTTCCTAAACCATCAACATCCGCTAAAGTATTGGTGGCGGTTAAAATTTGGTTTTGTGTTGCTGTTCCTGTAATACTAACATTACCTGTCGGTAAGTCGTTAACATTAGTAACTACAGCAGTTGGACTACTATTAACTGTTTCTGCTGTTCCTAATAGGTCTGTATAACTAACTTTTACTTGTACCTTTTTCCCCACTTGGGTTTGAGATAAGGTGAACGTATTATTAGTTGCTCCACTAATATTAGTCCAGGTGACTCCATTATCGGCTGACTGTTGCCATTGATAATTTAATGTTCCTAAACCATCTGCATCTGCTAAGGTATTTGTTGCCGTTAAGGTTTGATTTTGTTTTGCTGTCCCTGTAATACTAACATTACCTGTGGGTAAGTCGTTAACATTAGTAACGGTAGTTGTAGGTGAACTATTAACGGTTTCTGCTGTTCCTAATAGGTCTGTATAACTAACTTTGACCTGTACCTTTTTCCCTACTTGTGCTTGAGATAAGGTGNGCTGATGCTGCCAGAACTATCCCGGCCCGTGAGCAGGATGTCGGTGTCCCCATCTTTATCAAAGTCGGCCGTGGTGACGGAACTTCTGTAAACACCGGTGAGGGAGACGTTGGTGTTGAGGCTAAAACCACCACTGCCGTTGTTGCTATAGATTTGGCTGATGGGTTTCTTAGAACTATCTACGCCCGTGAGCAGGATGTCGGTGTCCCCATCTTTATCAAAGTCGGCCGTGGTGACGGAACTATAGCGAACACCGGGGAGGGAGATGTTGGTGTTGAGGCTAAAACCGCCACTGCCGTTGTTGCTATAGATTTTGCTGATGAGGTTCCATGGACTATCGGAGCCCGTGAGCAGGATGTCGGTGTTGCCATCAGAGTCAAAGTCGGCTGTGGTGACGGAACTATCGTAAACACCAGTGAGGGAGACGTTGGTGTTGAGGCTAAAACCACCACTGCCGTTGTTGCTATAGATTTTGCTGATGGAGCCAGAACCAGCGTCGCCCGTGAGCAGGATATCGGTGTCCCCATCTTTGTCGAAGTCGGCGGTGGTGACGGAACTATTGACAACACCGGTGAGGGAGACGTTGGTGTTTTCTTTAATGCTCAGACCCTGAATAATATTCCCGACAGTATCCCCACTGGAGTTGCTGTCATCTTCGTTAATAGGGGTGAGGCTATAGGTGATGTTGGTATTATCTAATACGGGAGCATGGTTAACGGCAGTGACATTAGTAACGGTAGCTGTGGGTGTACTATTAACCGTTTCTTGTGTTCCTAGTTGATCAGTATAACTAACTTTTACTTGTACCTTTTTCCCCACTTGGGTTTGAGATAAGGCAAACGTATTATTAGTTGCTCCATTAATATTAGTCCAGGTGACTCCATTATCGGATGACTGTTGCCATTGATAATTTAATGTTCCTAAACCATCAACATCTGCTAAGGTATTGGTTGCCGTTAAGGTTTGATTTTGTTTTGCTGTTCCTGTAATACTAACATTACCTGTGGGTAAGTCGTTAATATTAGTAACGGTAGTTGTAGGTGAACTATTAACCGTTTCTGCTGTTCCTAATAGGTCAGTATAACTAACTTTGACCTGTACCGTTTTCCCAACTTGTGTTTGAGATAAGGTNGATCACTGAAACCGAAGTCCGCCGTCGTAAAGGTGTAGTTGTTGTCTTCGTTAACGGTTAGGGTTTTGTCCGTGGCAGTGGGAGCATTGTTAAAGGCCGTTACCACAATGGAGGCGGTGGCGGTGTTGGTGCTAAAGGCTGTTGTACGGCCGTTAATGCGAGTGTCGGCTGTAGTTCCGGCTGTACCTGTGGACTGATCCCAGGCGCGGAAGGTGAGGGCAGTGGTAATAGTCCCGTTGTAGTCAGCGTTGGGTTGGAAGCGGACTTTGTTACTTGCATCTAATAATAGGGCCTTACTGTTGCTGACGGCGGGGAAGTTTGTCCAGGTTGTGCCGTTGTCGGTGGAATATTGCCAGGTGCCGTTCTTGTCGGCAGCTGTAATCGCGATGGCTTCGGTGATGGTGGTGGTGTCTACATCGGATATGGGGAGAAGATTGTTATAGATTTTGCTGATGAGTTTACTAGAACTATCCCAGCCCGTGAGCAGGATGTCGGTGTTGCCATCAGAGTCAAAGTCGGCGGTGGTGACGGAACTAAAGGCAACACCAGTGAGGGAGACGTTGGTGTTTTCGCTAAAACCGCCACTGCCGTTGTTGCTATAGATTTTGCTGATTCTGCCAGAACTATCTACGCCCGTGAGCAGGATATCGGNTAAGGTGAAAGTATTATTAGTCGCTCCACTAATATTAGTCCAGGTGACTCCATTATCTGAGGACTCTTGCCATTGATAATTAAAAGTGCCTAAACCATCAACATCTGCTAAGGTATTTGTTGCCGTTAAAATTTGGTTTTGTGTTGCTGTTCCTGTAATACTAACATTACCTGTAGGAGCATTATTCAAAAGTCCAGAAACCACAGAAGTCGGACTACTATTAACGGTTTCTGCTGTCCCTAATAGGTCAGTATAACTCACTTTTACTTGTACCGTTTTCCCCACTTGGGTTTGAGATAAGGTGAACGTATCATTAGTCGCTCCACTAATATCACTCCAGGTGACTCCATTATCTGAGGACTCTTGCCATTGATAATTTAATGTTCCTAAACCATCTGCATCTGCTAAGGTATTTGTGGCGG
>NZ_LN889819.1:32880-33502 GCF_900009145.1 Planktothrix tepida PCC 9214 | reverse complement strand
ACTCCATTATCGGCTGACTCTTGCCATTGATAATTAAACGTTCCTAAACCATCTGCATCTGCTAAGGTATTTGTTGCCGTTAAAATTTGGTTTTGTGTTGCTGTTCCTGTAATATTAACATTACCTGTGGGTAAGTCGTTAATATTAGTAATAACAGAAGTCGGACTACTATTAACTGTTTCTGCTGTTCCTAATAGGTCAGTATAACTAACTTTTACTTGTACCTTTTTCCCCACTTGTGTTTGAGATAAGGTGAACGTATTATTAGTCGCTCCACTAATATCAGTCCAANAACATTACCTGTGGGTAAGTCGTTAACATTAGTAACGGTAGTTGTAGGTGAACTATTAACCGTTTCTGCTGTTCCTAATAGGTCAGTATAACTAACTTTTACCTGCACCTTTTTCCCCACTTGTGTTTGAGATAAGGTGAACGTATTATTAGTCGCTCCATTAATATTAGTCCAGGTGACTCCATTATCGGCTGACTGTTGCCATTGATAATTAAACGTTCCTAAACCATCTGCATCTGCTAAGGTATTTGTTGCCGTTAAGGTTTGATTTTGTTTTGCTGTCCCTGTAATACTAACATTACCTGTGGGTAAGTCGTTAATATTAGTAAC
>NZ_LN889819.1:0-32194 GCF_900009145.1 Planktothrix tepida PCC 9214 | reverse complement strand
TGACTCTTGCCATTGATAATTAAACGTTCCTAAACCATCAACATCTGCTAAGGTATTGGTGGCGGTTAAAATTTGGTTTTGTGTTGCTGTTCCTGTAATACTAACATTACCTGTAGGAGCATTATTCAAAAGTCCAGAAACCACAGAAGTCGGACTACTATTAACTATTTCTGCTGTCCCTAATAGGTCAGTATAACTAACTTTTACTTGTACCTTTTTCCCCACTTGTGCTTGAGATAAGGTAAAGGTATTATTAGTCGCGCCACTAATATTAGTCCAGGTGACTCCATTATCGGCTGACTCTTGCCATTGATAATTTAATGTTCCTAAACCATCAACATCTGCTAAGGTATTGGTGGCGGTTAAAATTTGGTTTTGTGTTGCTGTCCCTGTAATATTAACTGTTCCTGTAGGAGCATTATTCAAAAGTCCAGAAACCACAGCNACTCCCTTGCAGGATGGTAAGCTGATTAAAATTATAATTTTGGGTCAATTTTAACAGATCTTCACCTCCGAGAAAATCTAGGATAATATCGCCATTTTCACCCGGATTTAACATAAAGATATCGGCTCCTTGACCGCCAATGNCAACTTGTGTTTGAGATAAGGTGAACGTATTATTAGTCGCTCCACTAATATTAGTCCAGGTGACTCCATTATCGGCTGACTGTTGCCATTGATAATTAAAAGTACCTAAACCATCTGCATCTGCTAAGGTATTTGTGGCGGTTAAGGTTTGATTTTGGGTCGCTGTTCCTGTAATATTAACTGTTCCTGTAGGAGCGTCGTTAATATTAGTAACCACAGAAGTCGGACTACTATTAACTATTTCTGCTGTCCCTAATAGGTCAGTATAACTAACTTTGACCTGTACCTTTTTCCCCACTTGGGTTTGAGATAAGGTCAAAGTATTATTAGTCGCTCCACTAATATTAGTCCAGGTGACTCCATTATCAGATGACTGTTGCCATTGATAATTAAAAGTACCTAAACCATCTGCATCTGCTAAGGTATTTGTGGCGGTTAAGGTTTGATTTTGGGTCGCTGTTCCTGTAATATTAACTGTTCCTGTAGGAGCGTCGTTAATATTAGTAACCACAGAAGTCGGACTACTATTAACTATTTCTGCTGTCCCTAATAGGTCAGTATAACTAACTTTGACCTGTACCTTTTTCCCAACTTGGGTTTGAGATAAGGTGAACGTATTATTAGTTGCTCCACTAATATTAGTCCAANGTTAATATTAGTAACCACAGAAGTTGGACTACTATTAACCGTTTCTGCTGTTCCTAATAGGTCTGTATAACTAACTTTTACCTGTACCGTTTTCCCTACTTGTGCTTGAGATAAGGTAAAAGTATTATTAGTCGCTCCACTAATATTAGTCCAGGTGACTCCATTATCGGCTGACTCTTGCCATTGATAATTTAATGTTCCTAAACCATCTGCATCTGCTAAGTTATTGGTGGCGGTTAAAATTTGGTTTTGTGTTGCTGTTCCNAACACCCGTGAGGGAGACGTTGGTGTTGAGGCTAAAACCGCCACTGCCGTTGTTGCTATAGATTTGGCTGATGGGTTTCCATGAACTATCGTAGCCCGTGAGCAGGATATCGGTGTCCCCATCTTTGTCAAAGTCGGCGGTGGCGACGGAACTAAAGCCAACACCGGAGAGGGAGACGTTGGTGTTGAGGCTAAAACCGCCACTGCCGTTGTTGCTATAGATTTTGCTGATGGGGTTATATGAACTATCTAGGCCCGTGAGCAGGATGTCGGTGTCCCCATCTTTGTCAAAGTCGGCTGTGGTGACGGAACTAACGTTAACACCGGTGAGGGAGACGTTGGTGTTGAGGCTAAAACCGCCACTGCCGTTGTTGCTATAGATTTTGCTGATGAGGCCAGAACTATCGGAGCCCGTGAGCAGGATGTCGGTGTCCCCATCTTTGTCAAAGTCGGCTGTGGTGACGGGACTAAAGTAAACACCGGGGAGAAAGACGTTGGTGTTGAGGCTAAAACCGCCACTGCCGTTGTTGCTATAGATTTTGCTGATGGGGTTATCAGAACCATCCTGGCCCGTGAGCAGGATGTCGGTGTCCCCATCTTTGTTGAAGTCGGCGGTGGTGACGGAACTATAGTCAACACGGGTGAGGGAGATGTTGGTGTTTTCTTCAATGCTCGGAGCCGGAATAAGATTCCCGACAGTATCCCCACTGGAGTTGCTGTCATCTTCGTTAATAGGGGTGAGGCTATAGGTGATGTTGGTATTATCTAATACGGGAGCATGGTTAACGGCAGTGACATTAGTAACGGTAGCTGTGGGTGAACTATTAACCGTTTCTTGTGTTCCTAGTTGATCAGTATAACTAACTTTTACCTGCACCTTTTTCCCCACTTGTGTTTGAGATAAGGCAAAAGTATTATTAGTTGCTCCACTAATATTAGTCCAGGTGACTCCATTATCGGCTGACTGTTGCCATTGATAATTTAATGTTCCTAAACCATCTGCATCTGCTAAGGTATTTGTTGCCGTTAAGGTTTGATTTTGTTTTGCTGTCCCTGTAATACTAACATTACCTGTGGGTAAGTCGTTAACATTAGTAACGGTAGTTGTAGGTGAACTATTAACCGTTTCTGCTGTTCCTAATAGGTCTGTATAACTAACTTTTACTTGTACCTTTTTCCCAACTTGTGTTTGAGATAAGGTGAACGTATTATTAGTCGCTCCACTAATATTAGTCCAGGTGACTCCATTATCGGCTGACTGTTGCCATTGATAATTAAAAGTACCTAAACCATCTGCATCTGCTAAGGTATTTGTGGCGGTTAAGGTTTGATTTTGGGTCGCTGTTCCTGTAATATTAACTGTTCCTGTAGGAGCGTCGTTAATATTAGTAACCACAGAAGTCGGACTACTATTAACCGTTTCTGCTGTCCCTAATAGGTCAGTATAACTAACTTTGACCTGTACCTTTTTCCCCACTTGGGTTTGAGATAAGGTAAAGGTATTATTAGTCGCTCCACTAATATCACTCCAGGTGACTCCATTATCGGCTGACTCTTGCCATTGATAATTTAATGTGCCTAAACCATCTGCATCTGCTAAGGTATTGGTTGCAGTTAAAATTTGATTTTGTGTTGCTGTTCCTGTAATACTAACATTACCTGTGGGTAAGTCGTTAATATTAGTAATAACAGAAGTCGGACTACTATTAACCGTTTCTGCTGTTCCTAATAGGTCTGTATAACTAACTTTTACCTGCACCTTTTTCCCANGTGGGAGTTGAGGGAGTTGGAGTTGTGGGATTAACGGAATTTATTAACCCAACGGTGCTACTATTAATAACCTCTTGATTCGGGGTAATATTACCGTTATCAATGATGGTTCCTCCTGTGTTTGGATTGTTGGGATCTGTTGGGGGTTGGTCAATAACAGAAGTATCGATGGTGGTGGTAGCAATTTGAGTGGTTAAGGCTTCTCCAGTATTCTCCGCTACTACTTCGTCAAAGGATTTTGTCCCACTGAAGGCAGCGCTTAAATCTTCTGTGACGCTGGTTTGGGCGACTTTTTGGGCTTGGAAGATGCCATCAGTGGTGGTAGCAGTGAGAATTTGCTCGTTACTGGCAGCAATCACTTGGGATAATTGAGCCGCATTGTTGGTAATCGCCTCTAGGTTAATAGTGTTGTCTGCTGGGTCTACCTCTGCTAATAAACTGTTTATATTACCAACTGTGTTAGTAATCAAAGTTTGAATCGCTGTGCTATCACTGAGATTGAAACTGCCACTTTGCAGGAGTTCGGCTAGATTCCCCGTCACCAGAGCATCTAAGCTATTACTGCTGATACCGATAACCGTTTCCAGGGAGTTACTGATTTGACTAATCAGAGTTTGCACTGCCACTTGAGCCGCTAACACCGCTTTGCCTTCACTAGAACCCGCTTGGGCGGCTGCGATGGCATCAAAGGTGGCTAAATTAATGGTGCTGGGCAGTCCCAAAGCAGTTTTGACTTGGGTTTCGGATGCGTCTGGGGTGAGTCCTGTATCGACGAGGGTATAAATTAAAGTCNCTTGACCGCCATGAATCAGATCGTTATCGTCGCCACCGTAAAGGTTATCGTTCCCTGTACCTCCTGACAACAGATCTTCTCCAGCATAACCAACTAACAGGTCGTTTCCAGCTTCTCCTAATACCGTATCATTGCCTAAATCACCACTGAGGGTATCGTTTCCTAAACCTCCAAAAATCAGGTCATTGTCCTTACCGCCTCGCACCCAGTCTTCATCGCTACCGCCATAAATGAGGTCGTTTCCGAGGAAACCATAAATCAGGTCTTGACCTGAGTTTCCTGAGAGGAAATCGGCTTCACCATAACCGAGTAAGGTATCTTGACCGACACCGCCACTGAGGGAGTTGGGACGCTCATCTCCTAAGATGAGGTCATCGGGGGGGTTACTGGTGGGAATGGAGGTTAGATTTTTCCGAGCGATAAATTGTTCGATGGGGTCGCTCAGGGATGAGGGATTTGTTGTTTTTGGGGTGGGAGTTGAGGGAGTTGGAGTTGTAGGATTAACGGAATTGATGAGATTAACAACCTCCTGATTAGAATTGGGGGTAATATTACTGTTATTATTGAGATTGTCTTCGGGGTTATCTGTAGGAGGTGTGTTAGGATCTGTTGGGGGTTGGTCAATAACAGAAGTATCGATGGTGGTGGTAGCAATTTGAGTGGTTAACGCTTCTCCAGTATTCTCAGCCACTACTTCGTCAAAGGATTTTGTACCACTGAAGGCGGCACTTAAATCTTCCGTGACGCTGGTTTGGGCGACTTTTTGGGCTTGGAAGATGCCATCAGTGGTGGTGGAGGTCAGGATTTGCTGGTTGCTGTCAGCGATAACTTGGGATAATTGAGCCGCATTGTTGGTAATCACCTCTAGGTTAATAGTGTTGCCTGGGTCTATCTCTGCTAACATATTGGTTATATTGCCAACTGTGTTAGTAATCAGAGTTTGAATCGCTGTGCTATCACTGAGATTAACACTACTACTTTGCAGGAGTTCGGCTAGATTCCCAGTCACCTGAGCATCTAAGCTATTGCTGCTGATGCCAGCAACGGTTTGCAGGGAGTTACTGATTTGACTAATCAGGGTTTGCACTGCCACTTGTGCCGCTAACACCGCTAAACCTTCAGGAGAACCCGCTTGGGCGGCTGCGATGGCATCAAAGGTGGCTAAATTAATGGTGCTGGGGAGTCCCAAAGCAGTTTTGACTTGGGTTTCGGATGCGTCTGGGGTGAGTCCTGTATCGACGAGGGTAGAAATTAGGGTGGTTAGAGGGGTAACTACCGTAGAATCGGGAACTGCCCGCAGTGTGCCTGTAAAGGCTTGTCCGGTAATGGCATCGGTGCCACCGACGACCACATATTCCCCTTCATCGAAGTCGAGAGTGCCATTGCTGTTGAGGTCGAAGTTACCCGCAATCTCCAGGGTGAAATTACCCGCAGCATCTGTGGTTGCACCAGGTTCATCGCTATCTTGAGTGCGGTTGAAGTTGGTGTCTAGGAAGGCTGTGGCTCCAGAGATGGGGCCATCTAAAGCTTTGGCTTGGATGGTTTTGGAGATAGCTGCGGGGCTGGCGACTTTAATATCGCTACTGAANGCCGCCGCTACCGCCGTCGGGGCTGCCGATGCCGCCGTTGCCGCCGTTGCCGCCGAGGCCGCCGTTGCCGCCGTTGCCGCCATTCAAGCCGACGTCACTGCGATTGCTGCCATTGCTGCCATTGTTAGCTGCTATCTTCTGCAACCCAATACCACCACCAAACTGCTCGTTGCCCCCTGTAACATTACCACCTCTAGCTTCATTCCCCTGAAACTTCACCCCATCAACCGTGACATTTCCTTGATAAATAAACAGTGCCCCTCCCATCCCCGCGCCACCACCGTAGATATAGCCATCACCTCCCTTAGCAACTGCGTTTTTCAGGGTCAGGTTCTTAAAATTCACATTCCCTGATTTGACAAAGAAAATCGGACGGTCATCTTGATCTGCTTTACCATCATTATTATTATCCCCATTGATGGTATGTCCTTGCCCATCAACAGTCATATCGCTATCAATCAAACTCCACATCCGTATCACATCGCTACCAAAATTCAGACGCACATCGGTATTGAGTTTGATGGTATCGGCTCCAGGGCTCTTATTGGCTCTGTCTATCGCCCAACTCAGAGTTCCTTCGGTATCTCCCTTACCGTTATCTTTGTCTTTGGTGACGATAATATCCCCCAAAAGGACTGTATTGGTTGGGTTACTATTAACGGTTTCTTTGGTTCCTTGTCCATCGGTATAACTAACTTTTACCTGTACCTTTTTCCCCACTTGTGTTTGAGATAAGGCAAAAGTATTATTAGTTGCTCCACTAATATTAGTCCAGGTGACTCCATTATCTGCTGACTCTTGCCATTGATAATTAAACGTTCCTAAACCATCTGCATCCGCTAAGGTATTTGTTGCCGTTAAAATTTGGTTTTGTTCGGGTGTTCCTGTAATACTAATATTCCCTGTGGGTAAGTCATTAACGGCAGTAACATCAATAGTAATCGTATTAGCTGTCACACTATCAATAATGCCGTCATTAACGGTGAACTTGAAGTTGGCATAACTGCTACCGTTAGCATTAGCAAATGGGGTGAAGACTAAGCTGGGAATATCAACAGCAGTGATCACTTGGTTAGCTGTAACAGCAGTGCCCTTCAGTTGTAATGTCCCCACTGTGGGCAGTTGGGTGATTTTTATTGATGCTAGGGTATCTGTGGTGTCTACATCACTGAAACCGAAGTCGGTGACAGCAAAGGTGTAGTTGTTGTCTTCGTTAACGGTTAGGGTTTTGTTGGCGGCTGTGGGCGGAGTATTGGTATTATTAACCGTCAGTTGGAAACTGTTTTCAACTGTAGTATTACTACTATCTTTAGCTGTAACTTTGATAGTAAGATTACCGAGATCTGCATTAGTGGGTTTTCCGGTAAATGTTCCGGTTGTGGTGTTGAAAGTTAACCAACTGGGTAAGGTTGTACCATCCGCTAAGGTGACGCTATAGGTTAAACTATCCCCTGCATCAATATCGCTAAAGTTANATTAGTTGCTCCATTAATATTCGTCCAGGTGACTCCATTATCGCCTGACTCTTGCCATTGATAATTTAATGTTCCTAAACCATCAACATCTGCTAAGGTATTGGTTGCCGTTAAAATTTGGTTTTGTGTCGCTGTACCCGCAATATTAACTGTTCCTGTAGGAGCATTATTCAAAAGTCCAGAAACCACAGAAGTCGGACTACTATTAACTGTTTCTGCTGTTCCTAATAGGTCAGTATAACTAACTTTGACCTGCACCTTTTTCCCTNTACTTCACATCCATACACTAAAATATCGGCGGTTTTTGTTAGGGCTTTTCCCCACTGCTGGAGTAGACTATTAAAACTGTCTATATTTTCCCCATTGAGAAGGTCTGAACCGAGTTGTAAATGACCGGGGCTTCCGTGAGAAACGATATGTAGGGCTTCAATGTTTGACCCGCTTTTGAGTGCTTGTGTGATCTGTTCTACCCCACTTTTGTCTGGGTCTAAAATCACGATTTCTGCGTTTTTGTTGGCTCCTTCTATTAGGCTTGGGTAGTTGTCGATAGCGGAGTCAATGAAAATAATTTGTTTTTTCATGGTTTCCGATTCAGTTGATTAATTAATGGCCAAAGGATTCTGATAAGTAGTTGCCGGGAGACCGCACCCAGTTGAAGGGATGAACGGGAAGGACGATCTCTGTTGGCCCGATGTACAATTTTTCCTCGGTTTACACAGTACAATCGGGGAAATTGCTTTTGGGTATATTTGGAGAACGTCTTAATTTAACGTTAATAACTCTATTATAATTGATTAATAGTGCGTTGAATACCGTAGAATTACTGAAATTTTTTCATGAGATTTTTGGCACCAAATTATATCGGTGAAAATCTGGATAGGGGAGCAACGGGACTCCTATTTAAATGTTTGCTAGGAATCCGTCCAAGTAGAGACGTTGTATGCAAGGTCTCTACAGGAGATTTAGGAGATTATTTTTAGTATCAATTTTAGGATTTTATATAAGATTGATTATTGCAACAACACTCTAAAAATCGCATTGGAATCTCAATTTTATCTCCCCAATGGAGATGTAAATAAGACCCATGAACGTTAGGGAGATTTCCCCATCCTTCTAAAATTAAAGTATTATTTTCTACTGAGAAAAAACGCTGCATTTTATATAACGGTTGAGTTGAGTTTTCGAGCAGTTCTGAACGATGAAACTCATGTCCGGTAATTATTTTGCCTTCTAATAATAAAGGCGTATTTTTTAATACTTTGGCTTGATAATACCCTAATTTTAATCGTTTTCCCATCACCGCCGTTGTTGGCAAAACCCCCACCATTGACCAAGCATTATTTTCAAAATCAATAATTTTTTCACATAAATACATTAACCCTCCACATTCGGCATAGGTTGGCATTCCTGATAAAATAGCATATTTAACTGCTTTTAAAATAACTTGATTTTGGCTTAATTGTTGAGCAAATACCTCTGGAAACCCTCCGCCAAAATATAATCCTTGAATTCCGGGGGGTAACTGGTCATCGGTTAAGGGACTCCATTCAATTAATTCCGCACCTAATTGTTGTAAAATTTCTAAATTTTCGGCATAATAGAAGTTAAATGCAGAATCTCTAGCGATCGCAATTTTAATTCTAGGCTCTACTGTAGTGTTTAAAAATGCAGTTTCTTGAATAAATTCAGTTTTTGGAGTGTATTTTAATAAGGGTAATAATTGTTCCCAGTCAAACCAAGATTCAGCCAGTTTAGCTAAGTCTTGAATCAGTAAATTTAGTTCAGGTAGTTCTTCCGTTGGAATTAACCCCAAATGACGAGCGGGAATTTCGATATTTTCTTGTCTTTTCAAGATTCCTATAATTGGAATATTGAGGAATTTTAAGGAAGTTTTTAATAATTCTAAATGGCGATCGCTTCCTACTTTATTTAAAATCAACCCAGCTAAATTCAGCTTAGGATTAAGGGTTTTAAATCCCAGGGTAATGGCAGCTACAGAACCCGATAATCGACTACAATCTAAAACCAAAATAACAGGTATATTCAAAATTAAAGCAATGTGAGCCGTGGAAGCTATCGGAACATTATCACCATCAGGAATCCCATCAAATAAACCCATTACCCCTTCTATTAATCCATAATCAGACATTTGAATATGATTAAAATAGCAAGTTTTAATATAGGATTCTGATGTTAAAATTGAATCTAAATTATAACAAGGTTTTCCCGTTACATAGGCATGAAACATGGGATCAATATAATCAGGGCCAACCTTAAAGGATTGCACATTAAAATTGTGTTGTTTTAAATAAGATAAAATTGTCAATGTAACGGTTGTTTTACCAACGCCACTGCGTTCACCTGCAATAATAACAGTCATGATTTAAAATTTTTAGGGAATACCTATCGGGCTAAATGCTTAAGAATTGGTAACTCTACATTCATTACCTTACCTGCTTTCTAGCTATTCAATCTGTTTATTTTCTTATTCTACTTCTCGGAGAGTGACAGAAGAGGGATATCTCAATTGTAGTAAGCCCTTTAGGGCTAGGAGGCGTTCACGCCTCACTACTTTTTCAATATTTTCGTTCCTGGGGTTCAAATAACGTTATTTGAACCGGACGATATGCTAAATCAATACCCGCAGGTGAATAATAAGCTAAGGTATGTTTGAGGAACTGTTCATCATTGCGTTGGGGATAATCTTCTCGACTGTGAGCCCCTCGGCTTTCTTGACGGTTTAAGGCTGAAGTTAAAATCATATTTCCCACAATCATTAGGCTTTTTAATTCCAAAGCTTCAATTAATTCTGTATTCCAACATTTGCCTTTATCATCTAAATAAATCTGTTGATAACGATTCTGTAACTCTTGAATTAGACTTAACCCTTCTCGCATCACACTATCATTTCTAAACACACCACAATGAGCCGTCATAGCATCTTGAAAGTCTTGGCGGAGTGTCCCGATTCGGTAATCTCCTGATTGATCTAATAACCCTTGTAATTGCTCTTGAGCTTCTTTCAAATAACGCTGTTCATCAAGAGTTGGTAATTTGCGATTTTGCACAAATTCAGCAATAGCTGCTCCTGTTCGTTTTCCATAAACAACACATTCTAATAAGGAATTACTACCTAAACGATTTGCTCCATGAACGGAGACACAAGCCGCTTCTCCCGCCGCAAATAATCCATCCACTAAACTATCGATACCGCTTAAAACTTGCCCATTAATATTAGTCGGAATTCCCCCCATTGAATAGTGAACCGTTGGACGAACAGGCATCGGTTGAACCACAGCATCAATGCCTAATAAACGGTGCGCTTCTTCCCAACAAAAAGGAATCCGACTCATAATTTTTTCCCGTCCTAAATGTCGCAAATCCAAATAAACATAAGGCCCCCCAGAACTGCCATCGGGGTTAATTCCACGCCCTGCACGAATTTCTAAAGTAATAGCACGGGACGTAATATCTCTCGGTGCTAATTCCATGCGACTTGGGGCATAAGTCGCCATAAATCGTTCCCCATTACTATTAATTAAATAAGCGCCTTCTCCCCGCACGGCTTCGGAAATTAACACCCCTACCGGATATAATCCCGTTGGATGAAACTGTACAAACTCCATATCTTCCAAGGGAACTCCCGCCATCGCCGACATCGCCAACCCATCCCCCGTTGAGGCGTAGTCATTGGAGGTGGTATTAAACGCCCGACCATAACCCCCCGTTGCGAACATTACCGCCTTCGCACGAACAACCGTTAACTGTCCGTCATTAATACGGAACATGACAACGCCCTTGGCTTGTCCCTCTTCCAATATCAACCGCATGACGTACCATTCATCATAAATCTGAACGCCATAGCGTCTGAGATTATTCACCAGTTCGTGTAAAATCGCATGGCCAGTTTTATCGGCGGCGTAGCAGGTGCGGTTGTGAGAATGTCCTCCGAAGGCCCGTTGGGCGATGCGTCCATCAGGAAGACGGGAAAATAAGACTCCCAAATGTTCTAAATCAATAATGACATCCGGGGCTTCTTTGGCTAAAATTTCCACCGCATCTTGGTCAGCGAGATAGTCTGAACCCTTGACGGTATCGAAAGCATGGGCTTCCCAACTGTCGCTTTCATCAATATTTTTTAATGTAGCGGCGATACCCCCTTGGGCGGCAACGGAATGGGAACGAATGGGGTGAGTTTTAGCAACAACGGCTATATTTAAGCTGGGGTTAGTGCGGGCAATTTCTACCGCCGCCCGACATCCAGCTAACCCGCCCCCAACAATAATCACATCATGTTCTAGCATCTTAATCAATTATCAATTATCAATTATCAATTATTAGTTATTAGTTATAGGTCTGTAAGGGTGGGGGAAGCCCGCCCCTACTGGTATAACTCTTACACTGATAACTGATAACTGATAACTGATAACTGTATGAGTTGAATTTATTCTAACTCGCCACTTGCGCCGTTTTGGAACTGGGAAGTTCAGCACGGCTTGGTTCGTCTTCAATGGATGGGTCTACAGATAGAACTTCGATATGGTTAAATAACGTGGTGACAAATGCAAAGAGTAAAAAAGGTAAAGACAGCACAACAATTAAGCCCACCGTTGCTAACGCATAAATTTGGCGGGCTGTACTCCACAGTGCTAATGAAGTCGCTAAGGCAATAAAGATGACAATTAGCCAAACGATAATTTGGCTATAGATATCGCCATAGGTGAGTGTGCATCGAATACGATACTTTTTCAGATCTTGCATTGGCTCTCTCTTGTAATATTGCTTTAAACTTCTAGGTTAAAGGGTTGATTCAATTTTGGAAAAATTTTAAACATTTTAATAAGAGTTGTAATTTAACTTTACGTTTGGTCATACTTCAGCAGGCAGCAAACCGGATAAAATTCTGAATTCTTGATTTTTTCAGGAATTCTTAACATTGATTGTTCAGCATTAACCCTCTTAGGGAATAGCGAAAAGCGATTTGAGAGACTCTTCCGCACCCTACGCCTGTCTTTTATCTCCTTTCTCCAAAATCAGGGAAGGGGTGAACGCTCTAATCATCTGATCTAAAAAATAATAAATTCGGTAAGGCTAACCCCACCGGAATTCCTAATGTCATTAATAAGGCAGTTCCAGCCATCACTATCGTATTAGCAATTAAAGAAATATCGGAATTGATGCCTAATTTCATCATTAAAATTAAACCACTTCCGGCTCGAAACATAAAAATTCCAGGGATCATTCCGACAACAGCCCCAAATGCAATCGCCGCCGAAGGCACTTTAAACCGTCGAGAAAAATAAACTGTCATTAATCCCACAACCATTGAAGCCAAAAGATTTCCCCAAATAATTCCTAATCCAATATAAATCGAAAAAAATCGCATTCCATAACCGACCATTCCACAAAGAATACAAACCCAAAGAATTCCTTTAGGAACATTAAATAAAATAGCAAATCCGGCAGCGACTAATCCAGCAAATAAAATATTTTCCGGCTGTAATAAAGGGGATTTTATCGAATTAACAGCAACAGAAATATCCATAATACTTCCTGATAATAATAAACCAAATAAAATAGAGATTAACATTACTAAACTAAAATTTAATCGCGCAATTCCTGTGATTTGATGGTTATAAACCATATCTAAAACTGCATTAATTAAATGAACTCCGGGGACTAACATCATGGAGGGAACTAATAAGCAGGGTTCTGGGGTTGTTGTCCAACCCAGTTTAATTCCAATTGCACTGATACACCCTCCCAAAAAAGCAGCAAAAAAGGTAATAATAAACCCATTAAACTTGTTTTTTGCTAATTGTTGTCTTAAGATTAATCCCAGGGCTGTTGCTAAACTCACAATCAAAAAAGTAGACCAATCTCCATGAAAAATTTTAGCCAAACTTCCCCCCGCAATTCCTAGCATTAAAACTAAAAACCATTGCGGATAATGATGAGGCGCATGGTGATTAATCAGTTCTAACTCATCTGTAACTTCTTCTAAAGTTTTATGTCCTTGTTGAATATCATCGACTAAGCGCATCACTTGAGTCATGACCATCATATTAATTTTCATCGCCGGAATGGGGGTACTAATGCGCGAATAAAATTGATTATGAATTTTGGTTGTTAAGGTGATAGCTTCATAAGATACTAATAACCGGGCTTCAATTCCTAAACTATCGGCTAATTGACCAGTTACCCGATGAACTCGTTCTGTTGCAGCACTATTTTGTAGAAGAAGTCGGGCGGTAAGTAGAACCAGGTGAAACTTTTGATCAATCTCTTGGAGGACTGTTGGCGTCATCTGGGTTTTTCCTTAAACGGACATCTGATGCTATTAATAGTATGGGATTTAGGCTTAATTTTATGGATAGTTGGGAATTAGTACAACGAAAAGCCACAGGGGAATGGAATTTTAAAGAGGTGGATTTAAGAGGCGCTGATTTACAAAGTTTGGATCTCAGTAAATTAGTCTTTATTGGGGCTGACTTAAGTGGGGCAAATCTCAAGGGCGCAAATTTCAGTCGTTCTTCCTTACGCGGTGCTAACTTAATGGGGGCTAATTTAAGTTATACGATTTTAGAACAAGCTAGTTTATATGGAGTACAAATGATGGGGGCAAACCTCTCCCATGCTAACCTGAATGGAGCCAATTTAACCCACGCCAATTTAAGCTATACTAATCTTTATCAAGCTAATTTAAGTGCTGCAAACCTTTACGGGTGTAATTTAGAAAATGCTTGGTTAGTCGGGGCTGATTTACGAGATACGGATTTAGAAAAAGCTAATTTTAAAGCCGTTAATTTAACTGATGCTAATTTAACGGATTCTAGTGGATTTAATCAAAGCGATGCCATCATTTGTAATACGATTATGCCCAATGGTGAATTGATGTTATCCCTGCTCTAAATTAACCGTTAAAGTTTTTCCACCAATCCACACTTGATCTCCTGTAACTAATTTTCGTCCCCGTCTAGTTTCAATCTCACCATTAACTCGAACTTCACCGGATTGAATCATAATTTTAGCTTGTCCTCCGGTAGAAACCTCACCCATGAATTTCAGAAATTGATCAAGTTTAATAGTTTCAGACATGATTTGATAGGCTCTTAATAGAGGGTCAGGTATTTAATCTATTATAATAAAATTGAGGATTTTGAGCAAGGCTAAATCAGGTTAATTTAATAAAGGTTAAATAAGGAATAAAAAAATAATTACACTGACCTAGATAATTTTGACAAAGATGGGCATTCCGTCTCAAAAACTGTCATAATATAAAAACAGATGTAACAATTCTTAAATACAATGGCGAGAGACTTAAGGGGATTTTTAAAACTGTTAGAAGAACGGGGACAATTACGGCGAATTCAAACCTTAGTTGATCCTGACTTAGAAATTGCTGAAATTTCTAACCGAATGTTGCAATGTGGTGGCCCAGGGTTATTATTTGAAAATGTTAAAGGTTCACCCTATCCGGTTGCGATCAATTTATTAGGGACAGAACAACGGGTTTGCTGGTCAATGAATATGGAAAACCCCCAAGAGTTAGAGGAATTGGGAAAAAAATTAGGAATGTTACAACAACCTAAACCGCCTAAAAAAATCTCCCAAGCCATTGATTTTGGTAAAGTTTTATTTGATGTCGTTAAAGCCAAACCGGGGCGCAATTTTTTCCCTCCTTGTCAACAGATTATCATTGAAGGGGATGATGTTGATTTAAACCAAATTCCCATGATTCGTCCCTATCCTAAAGATGCGGGAAAAATCATTACGTTGGGATTAGTGATTACGAAAGATTGTGAAACGGGAACCCCTAATGTTGGAGTTTATCGCTTACAATTGCAATCTAAAAATACCATGACCGTCCATTGGTTATCGGTGCGAGGAGGGGCTAGACATTTACGCAAAGCGGCGGAGAAGGGAAAAAAATTAGAAATTGCGATCGCATTAGGGGTTGATCCCTTAATTATTATGGCGGCGGCGACCCCCATTCCGGTTGATTTATCCGAATGGTTATTTGCAGGATTATATGGGGGTTCTGGGGTACAATTAGCCAAGTGTAAAACGGTAGATTTAGAAGTTCCGGCGGACTCAGAATTTGTATTAGAAGGAACCATAACTCCTGGAGAAATTTTACCTGATGGCCCCTTTGGGGATCACATGGGATATTATGGTGGGGTTGAAGATTCTCCGTTGATTCGATTTCAATGTGTTACCCATCGTCAAGACCCAATTTATTTAACTACCTTTAGTGGTCGTCCCCCCAAAGAAGAAGCGATGATGGCGATCGCATTAAACCGAATTTATACCCCGATTTTAAGACAGCAAGTCTCGGAAATTGTAGACTTTTTCCTTCCTATGGAAGCCTTAAGTTATAAAGCGGCTATTATCTCCATTGATAAAGCTTATCCGGGTCAAGCGAGACGGGCTGCTTTAGCATTTTGGAGTGCCTTACCTCAGTTTACTTATACCAAATTTGTGATTGTTGTAGATAAGGAGATTAATATTCGAGATCCGCGACAAGTGGTATGGGCAATTAGTTCAAAAGTTGACCCGTCCAGGGATGTTTTTATTCTTCCTGATACGCCTTTTGATACCTTAGATTTTGCCAGTCAAAAAATTGGATTAGGGGGAAGAATGGGCATCGATGCAACGACAAAAATCCCTCCCGAAACCAATCATGAATGGGGAGAACCTTTAGAGTCAGATGTTGATGTTGCTGAAAGGGTAACCAAACGTTGGGCAGAATATGGATTAAATGATCTGAATTTAACCGAAGTAGACCCCAATAAGTTCGGCTATGAGATAAGATAGTTGTAAGGTGCTACTATCTAAAAAAAGCTAAAATTTTTAAGGAGACAAGAATGTGGGTCGAAAGCGTAACTCTAAATAACATTAAATGCTTTAAAAACGAGGAAATTATTTTCACTCGGACTGCTATTAATGTTTCCAATCATCGCCCAAAACCCTATTCTTGGATTTCCTTATTAGGGGAAAATGGTGTTGGCAAAAGTACATTACTGCAAGCCATTGCCTTACTTTTAGCAGGGCCAGAAGCCGCGAAAGAACTGCTACCTCGCCCTACGGGTTGGGTTTGTGATTCTAAAAAGCCGGGGAAATTAAGTATTACTTTAAATCAAGAAGAAAATGATGCTGTAATTTTTGGAAAGGTGATTTTTGGTAATAAAAAAAGAAAAAAAATTTCCTATTCTTATTTTGTTACAGCAGATAAAGCAGTCAAAGTCGGTGAAGAGACTTATACAGAACCTGCATTAATTGAAAAAAGTTCAGAAATATTAAGTTGGTTGAGAAAGAATGCGTTTGCATCCGATACAAAAGGATGGTTTGCTGCTGGATATGGTGCGTTTCGTCGCCTAACTAGAACCAGTCAAGTTTTAATTCCTAGTTTAGAACCAGCAAAACGATCTAGCAATTTTGCCACGCAATTTAATGAAGATAGTGCGTTGAGTTCATTTGAAAGATGGATGGTTTATCTGGAATTTAGAATTGCTAAAGGAGATCCAAGCGCAAAAAAAATGCGAGACATCGGGATAAATGCGATTGAAAAACTACTCCCTGGAAATACAAAAATTGCCGAAGTAAGTATCGAAGGTTTAATTATATTTGAGATTAATGGTCAAAAGGTTTCAACGATTGGTTTATCGGATGGATATCGCAGTATTATTGCGTTAGCAGGAGATTTAATTTGGCGCTTACTTCAAAGCTTTACTGATTTAGAAGATCCCACTCAAGCATCGGGTGTTGTTTTAATTGATGAATTAGACATTCACTTACATCCTTTTTGGCAACGATGGATTGCTGAATGGCTACGCGAAGTTTTTCCCAACCTTCAGTTTTTTGTTGCTACTCATAGTCCTTTTATTGCAGCTGGAGCCGGAGAAGATGCTTTAACTTTACGTTTAGATATTGTTAACGGAGAAACTAAAATTACACCCGTTGAAGACATCTCAGCTTATGATGTTGACTACATTCTCAGAAGTCCGGCTTTTGGTTTAGAGTCTACCTATTCCCCCTCCACACAGGAGAAAATTCAGCGATATCATGAACTCAGAATCAAAAAAGATAAGCTGTCTAAAGAAGAAGAGCAGGAATTTAACCAATTGAAACTGTTTATGCAGGATAAACAACCTATTTCTCCTCCTGAACAATGCAAAAAAAGATGATCTTAAGGATGCTATTAAGAAGGCTATTAATAAATATAATCAGCCTGAAGTCAAGCAAGCTTTAGTTGAAATGTTTCAGGGAAAATGTGCCTATTGTGAGAGCCAGATTCGGATTGTTGATTATGGGGATATTGAACATTTTTGTCCTAAAAGTAAAAGTGAATATACTGATTTAACCTTTGAGTGGACAAACCTATTATTATCTTGTACCATTTGTAATAATTCTCAGCATAAAGGGACAAACTTTCCCCTAGATGCCAATAAGAAACCTTTGCTAATCGATCCAACTGATGAAAAAACTGATATTTTTGAACATCTTCAATTAACTTGGGATCAAACTGTGAAACAAGCCTGGATTGATGGGGTGACTGATAGAGGTAAAACTGTTGTAGATATTTTTGATCTAAATGATAAAAGAGGTACAAGGAAAGAGTTAATTCGAGACCGAAGTAAAAAAGTTAAAACAATGCTTGTTGTTTTCAAGATGGCTACCAGTGAAACAATTGATGATTCTACTAGAAAAGATGCGATAAACTTACTAAAAGAGTCCTGTAATATTGAAGAACCCTATCTAGCTTTCGCTTTATTTTATATTTTACCATTTTTAGCTCATCACTTTCAAGATTTAGATGCAATTAATTTCTTAAAACAAGTAGGTCAACGGAGTCCTAGCTATAGCCAATTTGCCAGAATTAATCAATTACCGGATTAATTGTAGGAGGATTATTAATATTTACATCAATCTCGGTGAATCCGCCCCTACAGTCAATTAATTTCTAAGCCAAAATTCTAACTTTTCACATGAGAAACCTGATTACTTAACTGTTGATAATCTGAACGAAACCAGTGCGGTAAACGGGAAATATTTTGAATTTGTAATTGTCCGGGGCGACAATATAATAACACCGCTAACAGGTATTTAATCTTGTCTATTTCATTGAGTCCTTGATTCATTTTAGAAGCTAATGTTTTGATAAATTCCTGTTCTGAAGCCGTTAACACTTCTTGAGAAAAACCACTATGTAATAACGTTCGATAAGCTTGACCCACTGAACTTTGATAAATTGATTCTAATGTTGGAGATTCCAAACCCAACCAAAAATTAGCTAATTCTTGACGAATTTGACGTAACTCTTTAACAATATCAACATTAGACGGATCAATTCGATATAAATTTACACATCCGACTAAACGTTTTTGGAAAGCTTCTGTTTCAGATAACGCTTGATTTTCTGGAACAGAAACAGCCGTTTTTAATGCCGTTGATAGTTTGACTGTTTCCAGGTTTGAGGGATTTTCAAACACCCGTTTATAATCTTTCAATAACCATTCAGGTAAACGATGATCTGCATTAGCAACTAATATCTTACCCGGAGGATAATATAACATCAACACCATTAAAGAGTTTAAAGAATCAGACTGTTTGAGTCCAATCGCCTTTTGAGTCATCTCATGGAGAAACTTTTGTTCTTCTGGGGTTAAGGCTTCCCTTTGAATCCCTCGATTTAAAAGAATTTGATAGCCTTTTCCTAAATCCATTCTATAGGTTTGTTCTAAATCTTCCAGGGAAATTTTTAACCAGTGCTGCGCCATAACTTTGCGAATTTCTCGCAACTCATCAATAACGGATTGATTATTTCTTTCTAAATCATAACGATTGACTGCATTAACTAATCGAGATAAATACTGTTGTATTCCTTCTCGGCTATTCGGTTGAATAGATTGCTGATTTTGCTGCCAATTTTGAAATAATTGCTGAAAGATTACACCGATTTTAGCCGAGTAGGTTCGACTATCCAAAAATTCAGGATTTTGCTGCATTTTGTGTTGAATTTCCTGGCGTTTTTGTTGTCGCAGTTGCGGGTTATTGGCTAGGGTAATAGCTAAGTTAATATAGGCTGCTTCGCTATTGGCAATTAAATCAGCAATAGAGAGTGATCGCAACAATGAGGCAGCCATCAAAGACCGGAAAGATCCTCCATCTCTGGGCACAATTATCTGACCAGCTTGGGACGTTTCCGAAGAATAAGAAGGAATAGAATCTCCATCTCGGACAATGGGAACTAAACCAACTTCTAAGGGATCAAGTAAAGATGTTACCCCAGAAAACGGATAGGAATCTAAATAAATGTCCGCTAATTTTAAATATTCTTTAATATCTGAACGACTGGGTTGTTTTTGTAAGAAAATTAAGCGACGACTTTCTACCCCATATTGGGCAAGAACGCTTTGAAATTGCTTAATAAATGGAACCGTTGCATAGCGAGAACTCCAGTTCGGGTTAAAGGGATATAACACTAAGAAAGAGTTAGGAACTGCTGCTAAAATTTTAGCCCAAGTTTCTTGGACTTCGGGAATAATTTTATAAAAATTTGATCCTGAAATAAACATAATGGAATCATCAGGAATTCCTAACAAAGAACGATTAGGAATTCGTTGCGGTGCTTCAGGCGGAATTACAGAACAACTAAAACAATGTGCAGTCCCAGGAATTAATATTAATTTTTCTCGATATTGTTCTTGAGCATTTTCTTGAGGTTCGGTTAAAACGCCTGAGATATAATAATCAATACTTCCCATCCCACTGGTAACACAGGATGGGGTTGTATTGACTTGAATTCTGGCTAATTTATGCAACGCTAATAAAGTGACTGGATGAGAAACTGCGGTGATATTACTCCCAATCAGTAAAATATCTAAATCATGATTTCTAATCAAGTTCACTTGTTCAGTTAAATTACTCGGAAGTGGAACTAATTGCTCAACGCGACTTTTACAATACTGTTCTAAAGGATGATTATTGGCGGTTACAGTATATAAAATTAATTCAAATTGATTTCTATCTAAATATTCAAAAGTAGGTAATATGGCATAGGTTTCTGTTTGAGGATTAAAATGATTACTAAGAATTCCTAAACGAATTTTTTGACGACTGTGAGGACGTTGAGGAAACTCATAATCTAAAGCATGACCTAAACTTTTTAGGGCGAACTCCATAATTTCTGCCCGTTTAATATAAATGTCTTTGAGATTTGCCGTATTAAAATATAACGGAATAAAGTTAGCCATTTGGGTGAATTGCCAAGCTAATTCTTTCCAAATTGGAAACTCAGGATTACTCATAAACCGCCCATGAGTATAGTTAATCCAATTTTCTACATAACGATAATAACGGTCAGTTTCTCCGACTTCCTGGAAAAATTGAGGAACTGCTAACATAAACTTAAAATAATCCTCTAAAAACCATTTAGGAATAGGAGCTTGAATATACCAGTCTTGAGGGAGGTGATACGGATAACAATATAAAGTTAGGGCTAATAAATACTGTAAGCCTTTGGGCTGGTTTAGTCCTGTTTTTAAGTAAGTACACCAGTCTTGAATGTGAGCTTTTTCTTGAGGCGTTAAAGCTTCATTTTTAAAACTACTATTCAAGAAAATTTTATAAGCTTGACCAATTTCTCCTAAATAAACTTTTTCTAAGTTTTGAGCTTCTAAACCTAACCAATATTGAGCCAAAATCTGCCGAATTTGACGTAAGGGATTGATAATAGTGTTTGAATTAGGATTTGTTTTATATTCTTCATTTAAACGGACAACTTCTGCTAAAATTTGATCCGGAGTCAAGGTTTTTATCTGGGGTTTTGGTTGTTTCTGAGGAGCGAATAAGGCAATAATTGCTTGTTTAATTGTATCAGATTGACTACAATTTAAAGCAGCTTGAATTTGAGCAATAACGGCTTTAGTTTCTCCCTGAGTTAACATTTGTTGGGCGGTACTAATGGCATATAAACCATAGTGTTCTTTGGCTTTATTCGATAAATCCATCGCTTGATTTTCAGGAAGATAAGATTGAGAAATTTCAATCGCTTTTAATGTATCTGTAATATTTTCTCCCCCTTGAATTAAGCGAGATGTCCAAGAACTTAAATGTAAACGGTAAGCGGCTAAAATTTGAGGTTCATAACCGATAGGATAATGAGCAGAAATTCTTGTCCACATTTCCCAATCAGCTGCTGATTTGGCTTGAGGACAAAACCCCCCTAATTGTTCATAAGTGGTATGTTTTACCACCATTGAAGAGGGTTGAATGCGTTGAGAAACAGCAATGCGTTCGATCCAGTTTTCTAAAATTCCGGGTGTTTCTCGTTCTAAAGTAGAGATAGACCGTTGATGATTCTCACTATCTACATAATAATGACGACAAAATGCAGCCCCAATCTTAGGCTCTTTTTCAATAATATTTCTTAAGGTTTGATAAAATCCAGGTAAGACAAAATCATCATCATGTAATAGATGAATCCACTGTCCTTGAGCGCGTTCTAAACATAAATTAAAAATTGCCGTTTGACCAATATTGAGTTGTGAATGGCGATAAAATTTGATTCGATTTCCGCCTACTTTTTTAACAATTGCTTCTAGTTCAGCTTGCACTGCACTATCAGGACAATCATTAATCACTTCAATTTGCATTTCGTCTTCCCCTGGAGCTTGTTCCAGAACACTTCTCAGAGTTTGTTCTAAATAGCGAACTTTATTAAAGGTCGGAATCATCACTGACCAAAAGGGTCGCTTCAGATTAGAATTGAAAGGAGAAATCTGGGGAAAATTCCAGGGAGATTGAGAAAGGCGAGTTAAACTCGGTTGAGTTTCTCTGGCTTTAGTTTCTTCGTCTACAGAAATTAATTGCTGATTAATTCCTTGTAAAGTTTCAGTTTCTTTTTGAGCTATTTCTAACAGTGTTGAACGCACAATATCAGCCATTTTTTCCCAAGAAAATTTTTGAGCTTGTTTAAATCCTGCTGCAATTAAAGCGTTTCGTCGTTCAGTATTCTGTATATTTTTAAGTTCTTGAGTCAGTTGATCAATATCATCTTCGTTGACATAAATAGTGGCGTTACCTGCGACTTCAACAATAGAACTATTCCGACAAGTGATCACCGGACAACCGCAAGCCATCGCTTCTACAATCGGTAATCCAAACCCTTCATATTTTGAGGGGTAAACTAAAGCGATCGCTCCGCAATAGGCTAATCTTAACTCTTGATCATTTAGCCTTACAAGATGAATATTACTGTCAGAAATATATCCCTGGAGTTCTTTTTCTAACTGAGGTTTTCCCCCAATACAAAGAATATCATAGCTTTGAAAATTATCTAACCGTGATAAAGCTTGAAACAATAAAATCGAGTTTTTATAACCCTTGGGACTAATCCGATCCCCAATAATAATAAAATAGGGTTTTGATAAATGATATTGTTGTTTAAATTGTTCAATTTCGGTTAAAGTTGCGGGAGTAAAAATTTCATCGACTCCACTATAAGCCACTTGAATTGGTTTATTAGCAACCTGTGGGAAAATTTTAACTAAATCCTGGGCGGTATTTTGAGAAATGGTAATAAACCCTGAAGCGTGTAAAATTCCACGATGTTTTTCTCGCCACATCGGTTCATCTAAATTTAGACCTATGACTTCAGGAATCATATCATAACCCATAAATACCGATGGGGTACGGATGGGAGTAGTATAATAAGTTGAAATGAATAAATCAGCTTTTTCTTGATCACAAATTGCTTGTAAGAGTTGGCGATCGCGATCCGTATTACCATAGTCATATAACGGAATAGATCGATACATAATTCCAGGAATTTTCGGTGCAGTTCCTTGCCGATCTAATACAATAATCTGTTGACAAAATTCTCCAGTTGACCATTCTTTCAGTAACGCTTTCCAAACTCTCGCAATTCCGGTATTATTAAATTGAAAAAATACGCCATCAATAATAATTTTAAATAACTTAGACTTTGGAGAAAAACCTTGCTTTTTTGAACTCCCCATTAAATTAATTTCTAAGGTTTCTGAAGGGTTCAAGACGTTTCCCTTGCGAAACCAAACCCCTGTATAGTCAATCTGATGAAGTCTAAAAGATTCTTGTTTGAGCTTTTCAAACTCATGAATTGCCTTTTTACATCCTTCCCAATGACCATAATCATCGATTTGAATCATTCCCAAAGAAACAACATTGTCATAGAGATTATTGAAGATATCTAAAGTAGAATCATACCAATCTCCATCCGCGTGCAGAAAGGCAATATCACCAATTTGTTCCCGATATAAAGGCAATGTTTCACAAAATAAACCGGGGACGGGTTTAATAATAGATTGGACATCTAAAAGCTGACAAATCTTGTCTAAGTTCTCCCGAATTGGAGCACCTAAAGTCCCAGCACCAAAACCTGTTTGATTTGCTGGAATTCCCTGATGAAGATCAGCATCACTCGGATCGGGCATTCCTTCAAATGTATCAAAAGCATAGACAAAACGGGGGCGCAAAGTGTAACGTTTAATCACCGTTGCTAATAAAGCCGATCCGCCTCCTTTATAGACTCCACACTCAACAAAATTCCCTGGAATATCCTCTAAACATACTTTTTTAGCTAAGGAATAAAGAGAAAATAATCGTTCATAACTTAACAGAGTATAAGGTCTGACGATAGACAAAATTTCTTGAAATTCCTGTTCTGAATTATCAATAGCTCTATCGCTAACCCGATAATTCATTAAATGGGTTGGCAATTGCCAATTCACGTTAGAATCTGGTTGGTGCATCACAGGTTCTACATTTCCTCGCCAAGCCACTCCCATAATTTGCATCGTTTGATATATCATCGTATTCCATCCTTTATCTCTCAAATAATGCAAGCCTTCAGCTACATCAGGAGAAGCCAAATCATGAAATAGAATCATGGCATTTTCTTCGGCATATTTTTCACAGGCGATCGCATCCTGAAGGGGGCCAGGAGATTCATGATTTCCATCAATAAAAATTAATGACCATTTTTTTTGGGATTGATTTGCGAGTTCCTCGACTTTTTGCGGACTATAACCTGCCCATAAATTAATCTGATTTAGAACCCCACTATTTCTCAAACAACTGGTTACACTGTTATAAATCTCTGCATTCTTAAGGATCGGATCAATCACATCTAATTTGACTCCAGCCAGTCCTAAATGACAAGCTGACCATCCCATCCAACACCCAATCTCTAAGGCATTCTGATGCTTAAATTTTAGGGCTGTGTTGTAAAGAATTTGAGCTTCATCCCGACTTAAAAATCCTATTGTTGGTTGCCGACGATCTACATACCAGTTGTGGGAAATATCCCTTCGCAAATAGGGCCAAGAACATCGAGCCGGATTTCCGACTATCATATTAGGAAAATATTGATCGGGTTGAACAATTTTTAATCCAGGGGAAACATAATCTTTTTCCGGCAATAAAGCTCGTTCGATCACTGAAATGGTTTCCTGAATCATTCTTTCTTCCTTAAACATTTTTTCGGCTCGCTTTTGACAATTCATTCCGATCCTTTGGCGTAACTCTGCGTTCATTGCCCAATTTTTGAGAATGTCACAAAGCTCTCTAACCGTAGCTTTTGGGTCATGTTTTGGGTCAGCAATTAATTGACCCGTGTTGCCTAACTCTTCAGGAATTCCACTAACGGCTGTTGCAATTACAGGCAATCCTTTAGACATGGCTTCCATAACACATAAAGGCATTCCTTCTAATTCTGAAGTTAAAATAAAAATATCAGCTACATCTAACAATTTGGAAACATTTTCTTGCTGTCCCAAAAACTTAACTTTATCCGTAATTTTTAACTGTTTAACTTTTTCTTGCAGTTCAGTTTCAAACTCAGGTTCAAAAACCCCTCCTCCCACCCAAATAAAATAGAGATGATTCCATACAGGTGTGGATCTCAACTGTTCAATAGCTTGCAATTGATACTGATAGCCTTTGCGTTTTTCGATCCGGGCAGAGGTCAAACAAACCACCGCATCTAAAGGAATTTCCAGTTTTCGGCGTAAATTTTCATTAATTAATACGTTACGAGGGGTAAAGTAATTTGAAGGTCTTCCGTAGTAAATCACTTGCCCTTTATTTTGGGGAAGCCTAAACAGTTTGTGGAGTAAACTTAAATTGTTCTCAGAAACTGCAATAACAAATCGAGCTTTGGTGTAGTGATGAAATAATTGATCTAACTGGTGATTAACTTGAACGGCTAGATGAGGCTCCACTAATCCTTCTACAATAATATAAGGAAGATTGATTTCTGTAGCAATCTGTTTTATAATTAAGTTAGAAAAAGGATTAGAATTGCTGCAAATTAGCAAATCAATTTTTTCAAGTTGTTTTCGGATTATTAATCGTAAATTTTGACTGTCTTGAGATAAATTTGAATAATCAATCCCAATATGCTTAATACCGAGTTCTTGCTGTTGAGTTACCAATTGAGTATAGGTTTGATGGTAGGGTGAAGCGTGTAGAGATGTGACCTCAAAACCGATTTTAGCTAATCCACATAAAAGCGAGTGATTATACTGAGCAACGCCACCGACTCCGGGATCATCTGTAGATAATAAAATTCTCTTCATGCCCACACCTACTCAAAAAATTTGCTGAATCATTGACGAGTGAAAATGCTCAATCTCCACCCTACATCTTAAATGAAGCTTACATCCCCTGATCACAGGATCTCTAGCCTTACCCCCTACCTGGATGAAAAATACGTTAAGATTAGTAACAATAGCATAAGAATACCAGAGTCCTGTGGACTCAGAGCAACAGTAGGAGGATAGACCTCGGTGAACAAACGCTGGAGAAATGCAGGGTTATACGCCCTGCTCGCCATTGTCGTCTTAGCATTAGCAACCGCCTTTTTTGACAAACAGCCCCAAACGCGGGAAAGCTGGAAGTATAGTACCTTTATTCAAGAAGTCAAGAGTAATAAAGTTGAACGGGTCAGCCTGAGTTCTGATCGTTCCAGAGCCTTAGTCACGGCTCAAGATGGGAATAAAATTTTAGTGAACCTCCCTAACGATCCTGAACTGATCGATATCCTGACTCAAAATAATGTTGATATTTCAGTTCTACCCCAGAACGATGACAGCTTTTGGTTCAAAGCCCTCAGCAGTCTGTTCTTCCCCGTTTTGCTCTTAGTGGGTTTATTTTTTTTATTGCGTCGCGCTCAGAATGGCCCTGGTAGCCAAGCCATGAACTTTGGTAAGTCCAAAGCGAGAGTGCAGATGGAACCTCAAACCCAAGTCACCTTCGGGGATGTGGCAGGTATTGAACAAGCTAAACTCGAACTCAGCGAAGTGGTAGACTTCCTGAAAAATGCCGATCGGTTTACGGCCGTCGGTGCGAAAATTCCCAAAGGGGTATTATTAGTCGGCCCCCCAGGAACCGGGAAAACCCTGTTAGCCAAAGCCGTTGCGGGTGAAGCCGGAGTTCCCTTCTTCAGTATTTCTGGTTCAGAATTTGTGGAAATGTTCGTCGGGGTCGGGGCGTCCCGGGTTCGTGACCTGTTTGAACAAGCCAAAGCCAATGCGCCTTGTATCGTCTTTATCGATGAAATTGACGCCGTTGGTCGTCAACGGGGGGCAGGTTTAGGTGGCGGTAACGATGAACGCGAACAAACCCTCAACCAGTTATTAACGGAAATGGACGGGTTTGAAGGTAACACAGGCATTATTATTATTGCCGCCACGAACCGTCCTGATGTTTTAGATGCTGCTTTAATGCGTCCGGGTCGCTTTGACCGTCAAGTGGTGGTTGACCGTCCCGACTATAACGGTCGTTCCGAAATTCTCCGAGTTCATGCACGGGGTAAAACCTTGGCTAAAGATGTGGACTTGGACAAAATTGCCCGTCGGACTCCTGGGTTTACCGGGGCGGACTTATCCAACCTGTTGAACGAAGCTGCTATTTTAGCCGCCCGTCGCAACCTCACCGAAATTTCAATGGATGAAGTTAATGATGCCATTGACCGGGTGTTAGCGGGGCCAGAGAAGAAAGATCGGGTGATGAGCGAAAAACGCAAAACCTTGGTGGCTTATCACGAAGCGGGTCATGCTTTAGTCGGGGCGTTAATGCCTGACTATGACCCCGTACAGAAAATTAGCATTATTCCTCGCGGTCGGGCCGGAGGGTTAACTTGGTTTATGCCTAGTGAAGAACGGATGGACTCCGGTTTATTCAGTCGTTCCTATCTGCAAAATCAAATGGCCGTTGCCTTGGGTGGTCGGGTGGCTGAAGAAATTATCTTTGGGGAAGAAGAAGTTACCACAGGGGCTTCTAATGACCTACAACAGGTCACTCGTGTGGCTCGTCAAATGATTACTCGCTATGGCATGAGCGATCGCCTTGGCCCGGTGGCATTAGGTCGTCAACAGGGTAATATCTTCCTGGGACGGGATATTATGTCAGAACGGGATTTTTCTGAAGAAACCGCCTCTGCCATTGATGAAGAAGTTCGCCAACTGGTGGATGAAGCTTATAAACGGGCGAAACAAGTATTAGTAGAAAACCGCCATGTTCTGAATCAATTAGCGGATTTGTTAATTGATAAAGAGACTGTAGATTCGGATGAACTGCAAGACTTATTAGCCAATAATGATGTAAAAATGGCTGTGATCGCTTAATCAAAAGGTTCAATATTAAAGCGATTCAAAAAGAACAGGGCTAGATTTCTCAAACGAAAAACAGCCCTGTTTTTTATTAAAATTAGGTCGGGGGTTTTATCAGACTTTAACCGCGTTTGAATTAACGTAGAAAGCAACTCACAAGCCACAAAATCGTAAAAGTGATTAGAGAAATAAACTGTTCTACTGCTAAGGGTGTTCCAATCAATGAACTGAGTAAACTCCCCAACAACAACCCCGTAATTAAACCTGTCACTGTTAATAAAACAGCCCGACCAAACTTATTTTCTTTGCGGTTGAGAAAATACAGACAAGATCCAACCCCCAAGGCCAGGGTCAGCGTTAAAATCGAGTCAGGCGAACCGGGATATAAACTTAAACCCCCTAACGCTGCATAAATTCCCGATGGCCATAGCAGATCAGCACGGCTAGGAGTATCCAGCAGTTGTTGTAACCAATTGGGTTTTTGATTCGCTGGAGGTTGCAAACCGGGCGGGGGAGTTGGGGTCGCTCGTTCAGGAAAACGAATCCGTTCAGGGACTTTAATTTTGCCCTCTTGTCGCAGTTTTAGCCGATCCATCAAAATGGCATCATAAGCTGCTTCAATGGATTCCAGCAGCTTACGTTCACCACTATATTGTTGTTTTAGGCGATCCCGGGCTTCCTGAATTTCATCAAAGGAGGCATCAACGGTAACCCCAAGCTGTTCGTAGGGACTTTGCTCGCTCATCGGACTTTATATTTATACCGTTTTATTAACTGTAAGCTTAACTCAATCTCTATCCAAAGCGTTGCTCTGTTGAGAGACTTCTCCTCTATCTCTAATATTAACGACTGATTTGTCGGTGGACAAGGGGAAGAGGGGACAAGGGGACAAGGGGACAAGGGAATAAGGGGACAAGGGGACGGGGAGAAGAGGGGAGGGGGGAAGAGGGGGAATGATAGATGGTTTTTTGGTGAAAGCTGACACTCAATAGGTAACTGTCAACTCCCCTAATTATTGACTGACAATTCCTGACCATTGGACTTTTTTTAAGTTGTCTCGGCGGTAGGAGAAGAAGGCATTGGGATCTTGATAGGTACAATAGGGAGCGATGGCGATTTGGTCGGGTGTAATCCCTAACTGTTCTAGTTGTAAGCGATTAAACCGTCGTACATCTAAGCGAACTTTATGGGGTTCAGGGTCGGGAAGTAAGGGGGAATTGGGGAGTTGATAGATGGGTTCTAATCCTTCTGCTTCGGTGTCGAAAGCCAGACTTTGAGCTAACTGTGTGGCGACATCCAAGGAAACTTGATACACTTCCCCGGAAATAGCTGGCCCTAAAGCGACTCGTAGATCCTCTAATTGACTACCGACCGCTTGGAAATGTGCGATCGCTTCAGGAACAATTTTAGCAGCCGTTCCTCGCCATCCGGCATGAACCGCCGCCACTTTTCCGGTTTGAGTATCTGCAATTAACACCGGAACACAATCTGCTGTCGCCACCCAAACGGCTTCTGAGGAATTTTCTGCAAATAAACCATCGGCTTCCAAAAGGGGAATATCTTCTGCGGTTGAAGGCTCCAGGGGGTCTACAGTTCCCGTTTTTAATACTACATTTCCATGCACTTGTTTAACTCGATACACTGGAACTGAAGGTTGCAGAACATCAACTAAATCGGAGGGTGTGCGAGGACTAAAGGAACGAGTAAAAAAGCCGTGTTGCCAATCTTTAAGTAAACTACAGGTTAAATAAGGTAATCCATCCCAGCTTTGCCAGTGCCAAGTGTGCATAAAATTACGATTAGGAACTGTTACGATTACAAACTCCCTTAATTTTAACTGATTTCTTAGTGTCTTTCCTATACTTCCCTAAGAAAGTTTAATATATTTTTAATCAAAATTAATAATTTAGATACTATAAATATTGGTAGTGTTATTACTAGGCATACTTTACTACTCCTCCTTTTGGCTTTTTCAAAAGCACTCAAAAATTCTTCATTTTTCTCAAGTTTAGGGTTGTTTTTAAGAGCTATATTATAACTTTCGGTAGCATCACTATATCTTCCAAAACCAGATTCAGCTTGTCCTTTATAATAGTAAAATTCGTAAGGCTCAAAATATAATTTTAATTCCTCTTCAATATAATTATCGGATACTTTATTGAAGCTATATAGACTTTCTTCATATTTTTTATTGTTTAAATAAATAATACCATTACACAAATTGCATAAATTATCTTCTTCAAAAAACTCTGGATATAATTTTAGTATTTCTTGTAAATCATTAAAAGCATTATTAAAGTTCTCCAATCTTATATAAAGATATGCTCTTTGAGAAAAAATTTTAGAAAAGATATGACAATTTGCACTAATATCATCCTCTGTATAATAATTTATAGTTAATATATATTTTTCTATAGTTTCTTTATAATTTTTGAATCTAATTAATATTTCTCCTATACTAAGAATAGTATCAAGATCATAAGGTTTAATAGACAAAGCCTTTTCATAGTTACTAAGTGCATTATCATAATCTTTAAGATGGCTGAGAGATTTTGCTGAATAATACCAAACATTAAAATTTTTAGAGTTTAATTTAATTTCTTTGTGAAAATAGTTTAAAGCTTTTTCAAAATTACTATTACAATAATATGCCATTCCTAGCTGGCAGTAGAAATCATCAATACTAACTTTGTGAATATATTCTTCAGCTTTTAATAATAAATTAATAGCCTTGTCATATTCATTTTTATTAAAAAATTCGCATCCTCTATTATACCAAAATCTAAATTGGTACTGGTATTGAATCTCTTTTATTAAATCAATGACAGGATTTATAATATCTAAAGCAAAATTTGCATCTTCTAAATCTAACCCCATAATTTTTAAAAAATGGTTATCTTTTTTTAAAAAGTAAGAGCCTTCTGCTTTAAGTAGCCAAGACTCTGAATAAGGGTCTAAAATTAAAGAATATATATCTTTCAATAAAGCCACTAAAATTTTATGGATAGCTACAGTAATTTGTCTAACGATTTTTAATCTGTTTGAATTAGATTCACCTTTCTTAAATAATTCCTTAAAATCTTGCCCCCATTTCCATTCTTTTAATGGTAGCGAAAATAAGTTTTTCTCATAAAAATCGCTAATAGTACAATTTATATATAATTTATAATCAGTCACTTCACAAGATATTGAAGCAAAAGGAAGTGGACTTAAAATATCTGATAATCTTTCTAAGTCAACAGATGTTACAGCTTCTTTAAATAAATCTGTATAGACTTTTATAGGATATGAATCAACATCTCCATTTAAAACATCAGCAAAAGCTTTAACCTCGTTATTAATCTCAATAGGTAAATTGTTAATAAGGTTTTGTGGACAGTCTGAGCTAAATTTAGGAGGTGAAACTAATATTAGTAATTCTTTTTGATTTTTTAATATTCGCTCGATTTCATTACGGCTTACTTTTGAGAACCAAGTTTTTTCATCCCATTTTGCCTGTAGCTTTCTTTCTTGCATTTGAGATTGATAAGCAAATCGTTGTTCTTGTAGCTTTCTTGTGTGTTCCTGGTTAGATTTACTGATGGCTTTAATAGTTTCTAATTCTTTTTCTTTTAAATCAACATAATTATCAAAAAGCCTTATAATTTGTTGATAAATCTGATTATTGCTTTGTACAATAAAATCTTTAAAATCTTGCAATTCTTGCTTTATACTTTCAATTTGATATTGTGTACTAGAATTAAATTGCGTCTGTAAATTAGCTATTTTTTCTTTTATATCAGTTTGGAAATCTTCGGATGTATTAGATAAATACAAGGTAATTTCATTATTTATAGATTCAATATTATTTTGCTCTAATTGATATTTTTCTAAGCAGGTTGCTGACACATCTATTATACTATTATCTTGAATGGTTAAAGCATTAGAATCAGGTTGATCTTTTCGTTTAATATAATAATTTGTATCAAGTTCTTCTAATTCTTTTCTAAGTTTTAAACAAGGTTCATAAAAAGTAGCATTCAATAAATTAGTTATAACCGAAGAAGGAGGTAAGTTTTGATCCATATAATGATTTGCCGAATATAGGGTTAATTAAGGTATTAGTCAAGAAAACTCATCAATTTCATTATAATAAATTTTTTAAATTTGTGTTGCTCTCCTCGCTTTCCTTGCTTTAAATCACAATATAGCACTATGAGGAGACAGGCTGATCCTATAGAACAGAGAGTAGAAAATTTCATCAACCCTACTGAAACACCGGAGCAATGGCAAACTTTCCTTGAAGCTTGGGAACAAGCCTGTGGGTATCGCCCTGATTCTAACCCTCTTTTATCACTTTGAGGGAAAAGCCTGATTTTTCGTAGGCTGAAAGGGCATAACTGCGTTAAAATTCCCCTTAGTCATAAAAGAGGG
>NZ_LN889818.1:22561-25837 GCF_900009145.1 Planktothrix tepida PCC 9214 | reverse complement strand
CCACTGCCGTTGTTGCTATAGATTTGGCTGATGGGGTTATTAAAACTATCGTAGCCCGTGAGCAGAATGTCGGTGTCACCATCAGAGTCAAAGTCGGCTGTGGTGACGGAACTTCTGTAAACACCGGTGAGGGAGACATTGGTGTTTTCTTTAAAGTTAAAACTAGAAGTCATTTTTTTAATCCTCTTTAATGGGGTAGTGAAGTAGGGCTTGCTGAAGAAAACCGTAGAGAGACTAAGACCTGCTTAGTCTGTCTCTACTTTGTTAGAAGATAGAAGTGGTAAAGTTGGTGACAGTCAACAAGTTAGGATCAACGTTATTCAGGGTGGCGAGAATTTGATTATTGACCTGAATTTGAGTTGAACCATTGACAAGGGTTAGAGTCAGTTGTTCAAAGGTGAGACCGCCATCAAGGACGATAATATCCACCCCAGAAGTAAAGTCAGTAATGGTATCGGGGCCAAATCCTGAAACCAGAACAAAGCGGTCACTGCCTTCGCCTCCAGTCAGGGTATCAGCACCGGAGGCCCCCACCAAGATATCGTTACCTTTGCCTCCGGTGAGAATATCGTTGTCTTGGCCACCATCAAGGGTATCATCACCGTCATCGCCCCAGAGTGCATCATTGCCCTCGTTCCCGTCTAGGAGGTCGTTGTCCTCGCCTCCGTAAATCAGGTCATCCCCGGAGTTACCGGAGATTGTATCGCGCTGTTCGTTACCAAAGAGGCTATCGTCACCGTCGTTTCCTTCTATTAGGTCAGTTCCCAGGTTGCCAAAAATCAGATCAGTTTCGTTACCACCTTTAATTGAGTCATTATTCTCACCTCCAAAGAGTTGATCCTTGCCATCGCCACCATCAATTAGGTCATCTCCTTCGTTACCATTAATCGAGTCATTGCCAATATTTCCAGCAATGGTATCGTTACCCAGGTTGCCAAACAAGTCATCATCATCATCGCTGCCGTCGATTTGGTCGTTGTCTTTGCCACCCAAGACGGTATCATTGCCTTTACCAGCATCAATAAAGTCCTCACCTTGATTACCGTTAATGTAGTCATTCCCATCTCCGGTTTGGATGTTGTTGTTACCTTCTTTACCAAAGACGGTATCAGCTTCTGTTGTACCTGCTATGGATTGATCGCTGACAACGTTGGCTTTTAGGGTGGGAAAGGCGATGGCTTTCACAAAACGGGTGGGGTCGTAGATATCCCCACTGGAGNTTGGTGTTACCGTTGGTGTTGGTGTAGGTTCCGGTGTTGGTGTTACCGTTGGTGTCGGCGTGGGTGTTACCGTCGGTGTCGGTGTCGGTGTTGGTATAATGCTCAACAGGAAACTATCGCTAATACTTGCCCCGCTTTTATCGGTAGCAGTAACATTAATAGTCAACGCATCAACATCACTGTTACTGGGTATTCCTGTAAATTCTCCCGTTGTGCTATTAAACGTTAACCAACTGGGTAAAGTTGTACCATCGGCTAAGGTGGCGCTATAGGTTAAACTATCTCCTGCATCAATATCGCTGAAATTATTAACAATATTGAGATTAAAATTGCTATCTTCGTTAACGGTTTGGTTGCCGATAGCAGTCGTAGTTGGAGCATCGTTAACGTTATTAACGGTGAGTTGGAAACTATTTTCAACGGTGGCATTACTGCTATCGGTTGCGATAACTTTAATGTCAAGATTTCCGACATCACTGTTAGTCGGTGTTCCGATAAAAGTTCCCGTTGTGCTGTCGAAAGTTAACCAACTGGGTAAAGGTTTATCATCGGCTAAGGTGGCGGTATAGGTTAAACTATCTCCTGCATCAATATCGCTGAAATTATTAATNAAGGCTTTACCATCGGCTAAGGTGGCGGTATAGGTTAAACTATCTCCTGCATCAATATCGTTAAAGTTATTAACAATATTGAGACTGAAACTGCTATCTTCGTTAACGGTTTGGTTGCCAATAGCAGTCGTAGTCGGAGCATCATTAACGTTATTAACGGTGAGTTGGAAACTATTTTCAACTGTGGCATTACTGCTATCTTTAGCTGTCACTTTGATAGCAATATTTCCGACATCACTGTTAGTCGGTGTTCCGGTAAAAGTTCCCGTTGTGCTGTCGAAAGTTAACCAACTGGGTAAGGCTGTACCATCGGCTAAGGCGGCGCTATAGGTTAGGATGTCTCCATCAATATCGCTAAATTTATTAGCAATATTGAGATTGAAATTGCTATCTTCGTTAACGGTTTGGTCGGTAATCGTAGTGGCTGTTGGAGCGTCGTTAATATTAGTAACAACAGAAGTTGGACTACTATTAACCGTTTCTGCTGTCCCTTGTCCGTCGATATAACTAACTTTGACCTGTACCTTTTTCCCAACTTGGGTTTGAGATAAGGCAAAAGTATTATTAGTCGCTCCACTAATATTAGTCCAGGTGACTCCATTATCGGCTGACTCTTGCCATTGATAATTAAATGTTCCTAAACCATCAACATCCGCTAAGGTATTAGTTGTTGCGGTTAAGGTTTGGTTTTGAGTTGCTGTCCCTGTAATATTAACATTACCTGTAGGTAAGTCGTTAACGTTATTAACGGTGAGTTGGAAACTATTTTCAACGGTGGCATTACTGCTATCTTTAGCTGTCACTTTGATAGCAATATTCCCGACATCACTGTTAGTCGGTGTTCCGGTAAAAGTTCCCGTTTTGCTGTCGAAAGTTAACCAACTGGGTAAAGGTTTACCATCGGCTAAGGCAGCACTATAGGTTAGGATGTCTCCATCAATATCGCTAAAATTATTAGCAATATTGAGACTGAAACTGCTATCTTCTGTTGCGGTTTGAGCCGTGATAGGAGTTGCAGTTGGAGCGTCGTTAACGGCCGTAACCGTAATGGAGGCGGTGGCGGTGTTGACGCTAAAGGCTGTTGTACCACCGTTAATGCTGGTGTCGGCTGTACTTCCGACTGTACCTGTGGACTTATCCCAAGCCCGGAAGGTGAGGGCAGTGGTAATCGTCCCGTTGTAGTGGGCAGTGGGTTGGAAACGAACTTTATTCCCCGCATCTAATAATAGGGCGTTACTGTTGCTGACGGTGGGGAAGTTTGTCCAGGTTGTACCGTTGGTGGAATATTGCCAAGTACCGTTATTGTCGGCGGCTGTAATCGCGATGGCTTCGGTGATGGTGGTGGTGTCTACATCGGATATGGGGAAAAGATTGTTATAGATTTTGCTGATGCGGCCAGAACTATCTTTGCCCGTGAGCAGGATGTCGGTGTCCCCATCAGAGTC
>NZ_LN889818.1:0-21206 GCF_900009145.1 Planktothrix tepida PCC 9214 | reverse complement strand
CATCGGCTAAGGTGGCGGTATAGGTTAAACTATCTCCTGCATCAATATCGCTAAATTTATTAACAATATTGAGACTGAAACTGCTATCTTCTGTTGCAGTTTGATTAGTAATAGGAGTTGCAGTCGGAGCATCATTAACGTTATTAACTGTTAGTTGGAAACTATTTTCAACCGTTGCATTACTACTATCGGTTGCGATAACTTTAATGTCAAGATTTCCGACATCACTGTTAGTCGGTGTTCCGTTAAAAGTTCCCGTTGTGCTGTCGAAAGTTAACCAACTGGGTAAGGCTTTACCATCGGCTAAGGTGGCGCTATAGGTTAAACTATCTCCTGCATCAATATCGCTGAAATTATTAACAATATTGAGATTGAAATTGCTATCTTCGTTAACGGTTTGGTTGCCGATAGCAGTCGCAGTTGGAGCGTCGTTAACGGCTGTAACCGTAATGGAGGCGGTGGCGGTGTTACTGCTAAAGGCTGTTGTCCCGCCGTTAGTGGTGGTGTCGGCTGTATTTCCGGCTGTACCTGTGGACTGATCCCAAGCGCGGAAGGTGAGAGCGTTGGTAATGGTTCCGTTGTAGTTAGCCTTGGGTTGGAAACGAACTTTATTCCCTGCATCTAATAATAGGGCGTTACTGTCGCTGACGGTGGGAAAGTTAGTCCAGGTTGTGCCGTTGTCAGTGGAATATTGCCAAGTACCGTTATTGTCGGCGGCTGTAATGGCGATGGCTTCGGTGATGGTGGTGGTGTCTACATCGGATATCGGGAGAAGATTGTTATAGATTTTGCTGATGCAGCCAGAACCATCGTAGCCCGTGAGCAGGATGTCGGTGTCCCCATCTTTGTCAAAGTCGGCGGTGGTGACGGAACTATATTCAACACCCGTGAGGGAGACGTTGGTGTTTTCGCTAAAACCCCCACTGCCGTTGTTGCTATAGATTTTGCTGATGAGGTTATTAGAACTATCTTTGCCCGTGAGCAGGATATCGGTGTCCCCATCTTTGTCAAAGTCGGCGGTGGTCACGGAACTATAGCGAACACCAGTGAGGGAAACGTTGGTGTTTTCGCTAAAACCGCCACTGCCGTTGTTGCTATAGATTTTGCTGATGGGGCCAGAACCATCTTTGCCCGTGAGCAGGATGTCGGTGTTGCCATCAGAGTCAAAGTCGGCGGTGGTGACGGAACCAGTGGCAACACCGGTGAGAGAGACGTTGGTGTTTTCGCTAAAACCGCCACTGCCGTTATTGCTATAGATTTTGCTGATGGGGTTAGATGAACTATCGTAGCCCGTGAGCAGGATGTCGGTGTTGCCATCAGAGTCAAAGTCGGCGGTGGTGACGGAACTTAAGTAAACACCATTGAGGGAGATGTTGGTGTTTTCTTTAATACTTCCAGCCGGAATTATATCTTTGATAACATCCCCACTAGAATTGTTATCATCTTCGTTAATCGTGGTGAGGCTATAGGTGAAGTTAGTATTATCTAATACGGGCGCATCATTAACAGCCGTGACCGTAACTTGGGCGGTGACTGGTGTAGGGGACACCAAACCGTCGTTATCTTTGGCCACCACTTGCAAAGCGTTGACCGTGCCGTTAACGTTAGCATCCGGTGTCCAATAAGCTTTTTTCGTGGCATCTATTGTATCATTACTTCCTGCAACCCAAGCTGTGGCACTGGCTGCATCATTGCCAATTTTTAACGTCCCGCTACTGACGGCTTTCACAACAAAGGCATCCACCGTGCCATCACTGTCTNAACTATCGTAGCCCGCGAACAGGATGTCGGTGTTCCCATCTTTGTCGAAGTCGGCTGTGGTGACGAAACTATAGCCAACACCGGAGAGGGAGACGTTGGTGTTTTGGCTAAAACCGCCACTGCCGTTGTTGCTATAGATTTGGCTGATGGGGTTATGTGAACTATCGTAGCCCGTGAGCAGGATATCGGTGTCCCCATCTTTGTCAAAGTCGGCTGTGGTGACGGAACTATTGTAAACACCGGTGAGGGAGATGTTGGTGTTTTCGGTAAAGTTAAAACTAGAAGTCATTTTTTTAATCCTCTTTAATGAGGTAGTTAGTTGATGGAAGAATGAATCTCAAACCTATTCATGGGAGTTATTAGCGGTTTCCCATTTGTCGAAATGCCGATTCTAAGTGGCTGACAAACCCTGATACATTAAATAACGGGGCATCTCGTTTTTGTAACCGTTGACGCAACTGTTGCAACTTTTGGGGATGGGTGGCCCAGTCAATCGCCTTTTGTTCGTACTCCTCCCCACTGTTAGCAATCATTTCTGGGAGTCCACCACTGGCACAAATACTGGCCCCCATGCGGGAGGCGTTGGTGTCACCGGGTTTTGTCAGAACAGGTACACCCGCCCACAACGCTGCTACAGTGGTAGAACCGCCACTATATATCCACGTATCTAAGGCTAAATCTGCTAGTTGTAAGCGGGCGAGATATTCGGGGTGGGGAATTTTCGGGGCAAAAATCAATCGTTCGGGTGCGACTCCAGAAGCAGCCACTTTTTTATGTAAATTATTGATCACTTCCTCTGTTGTCGGTTCAGATAACCACAAAACACTGCCTTCAACTTGCTGCAAAATTCCCATCCAAACGGCAAATAAATCCGGCGTGATTTTAAAATGTCGGTTGTAGCAAACAAAGACAAAACCATCTTCTGGCAACCCGAATTCAGCCCGACTAAATTGGTTGGAAATCTCCATCGGTGAACAGATAAACTGATGGGGTAAATAGATGATTGACTCGCTGTAATTTTTAGCTAAATCTGCTGGTACTACCCATTCATCCGTTAGCAAATAGGGGATAAAATTCGCTCCCATTGTATTGGGATATCCCAGAAAACTTGCCTGTATAGGTGCAGGTTGATAAGCCAATATTTCTGGTTTACCGTAACCTGTATAACCCGCTAAATCGATTAAAATATCAATGCCATCAGCGTTAATTTGCACAGCAGCATCAGAGGCAGAAAGTTGAGCAATATCTCGAAATTGATCACAGCCATTTTTAATGATTTCTGTGACTTCATCGTTGACATTTAATAGGTTATAGCCAAAGATTTCAAACTCGTCTCGGTTATGAGTTTCAAAAATTTGATAAATTAAACGTCCGACGGCGTGACTATAGAAATCTGGGGAAACATAACCCACCCGCAGTTTATCGGTTTTTTGAGAATAGATGAATTGCGGTTTTTTCTCAGCTATTGATTTCTCAATTCCTGCGGCGTGTTTTTGGGCAACGGCTAGGGATAATTCTGAGGGAATAGGAAGGGCGTTTAACTGAAAGGGAGCTAAGGTAAACCCTTTCTTGTCTTCCTGTATATATTGGGTCGTGGAATTCATCAAATCTTGGACAAAATGATCATAGTTTTCCCAGTCGCAGAGATTCAGTTTCACAAACCCGATATGGGGATATAAATATTCAGCATTAGGGTTGAGGCTTTGCACTCGTTCATAGGCGAGTTTTGCTAAGGTAAATTGACTCTGAAATTCCCAAATCTGCCCCAGTTGAAAATAGGCATCAGCGTAGTTTCGTTGGTGTTTAGCTGCGGTTTGGAAGAGTTGAATGGCTTCGTCTAATTTAGCTTGTTGTTTATACAATAAACCTAAATTGTACAACGCCGGAACAAGCTCAGGGTTTAATTCTAAGGCGCGTTTTAATAACTCTTCGGCTTGATTTAACTGACCTTCAATTAGGTAAATTGACCCCAAGTTAGTTAAGGTTAACGCTGAATCTGGGTTAATTTTTAGAGCGTTTTGATAACAAGTTATGGCTTCAGATAAGCGATTTTGCTGTTGCAGTAAGGTTCCTAAATTATTGTGAGCAGGAATATAGTTTGGGTCGGCTGTTATAGCGTTTTGAAAACAAGCGATCGCTTGTTCAACTTTTCCTTGTTTTTTGAAATCTTGCCCCCGTTCAAATTCAGCTTTTGCTACTTTTAATTGTGGGTTTTCTAACGTCCTTAAGTGTTGTTCTAGGATGTCATCTAATTCTGAAATTGTCGTCTCATCTTCTCGAAAAATCTGCCCGACATATTCAGTATTTTGACGAGAAAGTGGAAATAGTTTTCCTTCAGAAAATTCATCATGAACCAAACTTTGATATTGAGCTAAAGGATAAATGACATCGTTCAAAAACAGTTGATCAATGCCTTTTCTTAAAGATTGAGAATGAGTTTTAACATAATTATTGATAGCAGTTTTGATCTCTAAATTCCCTTTAAATCCCCACATTCCTGCCATAATTTTGCTGCGATGCAAAGGATGATCTCGCATAATATGAAAGGGAAAAGGACTGGTTAACCATTCATCAACGGCGGCTTTTTCCCGTTGATTGAGCCGCGAGTCCGTATCCCGAATAATCGTAATTTCCACATCAGAATCATTCAGGGCTAGAAACCGCCAAAATGATCCGGTACAATTTTGAGAGGGGGTTTGCATCGGAATAATTTCAACATGACTCCAAGCCGCTAAACGTTCTAACGTTTCTTTGGGAACAGTTTCATCTACATAAAACCGACAAATCCAACCTGGATAAATTTTAAGCGCTAATTCCGCATTTTTAATCGCACCAATATTGTACATAGGATCATTGCCCCAAAGACTAAAAGAGATGACTTTTTTCTGGGTTTTTGTGGGGCTACCAATAGTTACTAATTTAGCAATATTTCCACTTTTAAACCCTAAAGCCATCGGACATTGAACTTGGGGAAAAATCGCCACATCATAAAGTTCTGTGGCTTCGGTATCCATATCTAGCCACTCGACAATATTTCCGGTTTTTATGTCAATAATTAAGATGCCACAACGGGCTTCTGCTTGTTTTTGTTGCAGTTTTTCTCCCAGTAATAAACCGGAAAAATGATAGTCCCTAGGTTTAGATAAACCCACAACGGCAAAATTACCGACAAAAGCTAACCCCCGTCCGTAACCGGGACAAAAGGTAACTGCAACAAATTCTCCGTTTTCGATATAACCAAAATCTCCTTCTCCTGAGTTAATTAACCACAATTTCCCTTGATACCATCGAGGCGAATGGGGCATGGATAAACCCCTAGTGATGATATCGTTGGTTTGAATATCAATCACCACTCCGCCATCACCCCTTCGATGTCGCCAACCGGAGGCTACATCCGAACAACTCACCGCCGTTACATAGCGGGGAATGCCGTTAACGGTGGCTAACCCGTTAAGGTGACAACGATCTTCCGGGGCGAGTTTGCTGATAAAATTCGGTTGCCATACAGGGGTAAAGCTGTGTTGGGGATGGAGCGTCGCTAAACAGCTATATTCGGTATTGGCAAAGATGATGTTACCTTGAGGATCAACTACAAGGTCATGTACGTCTAAATCTCCAGTGGTGTAGGCAATTCGAGGGACATAAACGCGATCATATTTCTCCTGTAAAAGTTCCCCGTTTTCTAGGATATTTTCAAACTGCCAAATTTGATAGCGGGTAGCAAGGTAAAAGCGTTCTGTAGTTGCATAAAGTCCCATAGGTCGCTCAAATTCCCAAACGGGGGTGGAAATTTGGCCGTTAGGTTGGACTCCAATCAAACCAAGGCGGTTTGTTTGGTAGGTAGTTAGGGCGAGGCTGACTTGCTGTTGGTGCAGCCATTCCAGAAAGTGCCGCGAGAAAGGAACTGTTAGGGTTTTAGGATTGTTCATGGGTTGTTGCTTGAGCCAAGTCCAAAAAGTTGAATTAGCTCAGATGTTAAGTGCTTATGTAAAATCAATGACCGAGTTGAGAAAAAAACCGGGAAGCTGGAATCACCAAATGTGCAAATAATTATGTTTGGACACTTATTGAGTCCCTAAATAGGCCATTGGGAAATCCTGAAACTCTTGTAATACAAGTGGCCTTGCTTGAAGCAGATACAGAGTTGAAAATGTTGCTAACCTGCCGCCCCTTTAAATTGTAGAGTTAGATGCCTGAAACTTTTCTATAGCTTAGATCGGTTTAAAAAATAGATGTGTGACAGCTTAGAAGCATCTCCAATTTCTATAATATTCCTATAGCTGTCACTGTCGGAAAATCTTTATAATTGTTTACCTATAGAGCTTTTGTGTAGGAAGGGATTAGATGTTCTGGTGTCGTAGGCAATCGCCCCATTTTTTTCTAATACCCAATACAAAAACGAAGTTTTTTTAAAAGGACAGCTTGCATTGATTGACGCAAGAGGGGATAAGTGAAACGTTGGTGTTGGTTACTCCAGCGTTAATTTGATAATATGAAGTTGATCCAGATTAAGATTGGGTATCCTTAAATTAATATCAACTGTGTTTTGGGGACTGGCAATGCGTCAACTTTGGTTTCTGATCTCCATCGGTATTTTTGCAGTTGGGCTCGGAGGATGCGGTTCAACACCTGAAGAAACAGCCTCTACACCCAGTCCAACAACTTCTCCTGCGGCTTCCCCTGAAGCTACTGCTTCACCCCAACCCAATGCAACACCCACTCCGGGCAAAATTGCTCCGTTTAAAGATCCGTTAGTCAAAGAACAATCAAACGTCGCTGCGGGTGCAGGTTTAATTCAATCGACTAATCCTGAAGAACGGTTAAATCTTCTGGGGAAACGTCCAACAGGAACCCCCGTAGCACCCGCCACAACAACGGCTCCTAATGCTGCGGTAGATGATCCCTTTGGAGTTTTGCCTCCTGTAATCGTAACCCAAACTCCCGACCCTGGAGAAACACCAGAAGCACCCGAACAAAGCACTCGTACTGTGCCAGATTTACCTAAATTACCCGTTGCTGAACCTCCGCTTCGCTGGAGGACTGCAAGTGTGAGCATTCCTTCGCCACAAACCCGTACCCCCAACACCGGATTTAGCCCATCTGGAATGGCTCCCAATAGAGGGTCTAACCCGCCGACTCAGAGAACAACATCGGGCCATGGAGCGGCTCGTAATCCCTCTCAATCCTTATCTCCTAACGCCAGGGGAACAACACCCACTCAGAGAACAACATCGGGTAATGGAGCGGCTCGTAATCCCTTATCTCCTAACGCCAGGGGAACAACACCAACCCCTCGAACCGTTGCACCTCGGAGAACCGTTCCCACGTTACCGACTTTACCCATTGCCCAAGTTCCTGATTTACCAGCCCTTCCCAATACAGTGGCTCCCCCGTCTTGGCGTGATCCGAATCCACCTCCACCAAAACCTGTTGCCGTTCAACCCTTTGTGCCCCCGCCTCCATCTACAGACTTAGCACAGGCGATGGAAGTCACCGGGGTATTGCAGGTGGGAAATCAAACGAAAGTGATTCTTAAAGCTCCCGCAGAACCTACCAGTCGTTATGTAAGCGTTGGACAGCGTGTGTCTAATGGTCAAGTTCTCGTCAAACGAGTCAAGTTTGATACCGGAGGCGAACCCATTGTTATTTTTGAGCAAAATGGTGTTGAGATCGCTAAAGCTGTAGGAGCTACGAATCCACCGGCGGATCAAAAAATTAATAATATTAGCCTGCGATCCTCTGCTCCTGTGAGTTAGTCCAGTTAAAAAGGACTTTAATTCAGAGGTGTCATCTTCAATCAATTGTAGAATTTTTTCATGGTAGGAGTAACCATGTTGTGTTCGATGCGAAAACTGGGTTCTTTAACACTAATTTTATCGACTTTAGCGATTGCAATTGAGATAGCTAATCCACTGGCTGCGATTGCACAGCAAGCTCAAGGCAAGCGTCCTCCCGTTTGTGAAGGACAATTACCCACCGGAAGAGTCAAGTGTAATTATGAGGGAGGAGATAACTATCAGGGAGAGTTTGTTAACGGTAAACCGGAAGGACGTGGCATTTACGTTTATGCCAATCGGGATCGCTATGAAGGCCAATTTCGCAATGGTTTACCCAATGGACAAGGGGTGTTTATTTTTGCTGATGATGCTCGTGTGATTGGGGTATTTAAAGATGGCAATATCAGTCAGGGAACGGTAGTTTTTGCCAATGGCGATCGCTATATTGGCACGTTTAAACTGGTGCGAGAAATTGGCAGTGGTGCGGTCAGTAGTCAACCTAATGGTCGAGGTCAATTTATTTATGCCAATGGCGATCGCTATGAAGGGGAATTCTTCGCCGGATCGCCCTTTGGTCAAGGGGTGTTTACCCGAATTAATGGGACTCGCTGTCAAGGACAGTTTTTTAATCAAGAACTTGATGGGAAAGGAAACTGCACCTTTGCGAATGGCACTCGCTACGAAGGAGAATTTCGAGGGGGAGTTCCTCATGGTCAAGGGACGATTATTGATGCCAAAGGCAAGCGTTTTCCAGGGTCTTTTCGAGACGGCAAAAAGGTTTGACACTCTCGCCGTCAATCGCAAAGCGATGTGACGGGAGATTCTTTGTTCAACGAATCGACTTGCCCCAACAGGATTGCTCCGGTTAAAGTAGAGGTCAATTCTCCCAAAGCATTTATCGGTTCTAAACCGAAAGTTCCCGTATGTCCTGCGGTACTTAATCCCCTTCTTAAAATATTTTTCGCAGCATTTTCATCCCGATCCAACTGAACCCACAACTACAAACATGGGTTCTCGTTGATAGGGATTTTTTTACGGTTTTACCACAATTTGAACAGTTCCCAATTGAAATCAGAAAACGGAATTTTATACAGGAATTTATTCCCGATTACCATTGACAAAATGTTAAGTTTTGTAACTCAATTCCCAAAAAAACTTGACATTTTTATTGCTATGTTATATATACCTCGGTGATTGTTAAATTCAGTTAGCAATAAAACTTAAAGACTGAAATGAACCCAGACAACCGATCCAGTAGTACCCTGAACATTAAACGTCTTTATCCGTTCTTTTCATTAAAAAGGGGAAGATAAACCAATGGTTCAACGTGGTTCTAAAGTTCGTATCCTACGCAAAGAGTCTTACTGGTATCAAGAAGTGGGTACAGTGGCTTCTGTAGACTCCAGTGGTATCAAATACCCGGTTATCGTTCGCTTTGACAAAGTGAACTATGCAAGCGTCAATACCAACAACTTTGCTTTGTCGGAAGTGGTGGAAGTTGCAGGCCCGGGCAAAGGTTCGGGTCAAAAAGTGAAAACTGGCTCTCAAACACCAGTAGAAGCTAAAGATCGTAAAGTCCCTGGTGGTAGTGCAACTCGTGTCGGTGATCCGAACCAAGGAACCGAAGGAAATTAGTCGGTGCCGGAACTACCGGAAGTTGAAACCGTTCGCCAAGGTCTTAATCAAGTGACCTTGAACCAAACCGTTGTGGGTGGGGAGGTGTTGTTAAATCGCACCCTCGCCTACCCTTTTTCTGTGGATGAATTTTTGCAGAATTTAACGGGAATGGCGATCGCTCAGTGGCATCGCCGAGGGAAATATTTATTAGCAGAATTAGTTAAATTAGACCCAGAGAAAACCCCTGGAGGCTGGTTAGGGGTTCATCTACGGATGACAGGACAATTGTTATGGGTTGATCAAGAAAATCCCTTACAAAAACACACTCGTATTCGCTTATTTTTTGCTAAAAATCGAGAGTTAAGATTTGTCGATCAGCGCACCTTTGGTCAAATGTGGTGGGTTCCTCCTGATCAAAAAATTTCTAATATTATTACGGGATTAAATAATTTAGGCCCAGAACCGTTTGCAGCAGAATTTTCCGTTGACTATTTACAAGACCAATTTAAAAAACGTCAACGGCCCATTAAATCAGCCCTTTTAGATCAAAAATTAGTGGCGGGAGTGGGAAATATTTATGCAGATGAAGCGTTATTTTTAAGCGGTATTGCCCCAACAACGCCTTGCACATCTTTAACTCGTCCACAACTCGAAGCGTTACGAAGCCATATTATTCAAGTCTTAGAAAAAAGTATTCAAGCTGGGGGGACAACCATTCGCAACTTCCTCAACGTTCAAGGGATAAATGGCAACTATGGTGGCACTGCTTGGGTTTACAACCGAACTGGGGAACCCTGTCGCATCTGTGAAACCCCCATTGAACGCTTAAAGCTGGCGGGACGGTCTGCTCATTTCTGTCCTCAATGTCAAGGGAGAGGGAATAGGGAATAGGGAATAGGGAATAGGGAATTACGAATTACGAATTACGAATTACGAATTACGAATGAGATAGAAAATAAAGACTATAAACCTTTATAGCCCTACGAATTACATTTAGAACAATTCTAAATCCAGCAAACCCTTTCACTCCCTACTGTTCCCTGTTCCCTGTTCCCTGTTCCCTTGCGCGTAGTGCTATAAAATTTGAAAAAAGATTCTATTACCACTTTAAGTTAACGAGCTATGGCGATTAAAAAAGGTGACTTGGTTCATGCAGTTCGGGAAAAGTTAGAAAACAGCTTAGAGGCAAAAGCCAGTGATACTCGGTTTTCTCCTTATATTTTTGAAACCAAAGGGGAAATCATGGAACTGCGAGGGGACTATGCTTTAGTTAAATTCGGACAAGTTCCCACCCCCAATATTTGGTTACGACTCGACCAATTGGAAGCAGCGCAATAGTTAACTTATAGCGGTTCTCAGAATTGCGGTGGACTTCAGATACAAGCCCCCACTGTAGTGGTACTTCGCTCAGTGGCGGGTAGTTAACCTTCTCGTGTTTCAAGTTGTGAGAATCTGATTATGCTATTATCTACTCCGTTTTTTCCTGCCTCTTGTCATTCCACACGGGTTTCAATTATTGGTGCTGGGAAAGTAGGCAGTACCCTTGCCCAACGGATTGTTGAACAAAATATTGCTAATGTTGTTTTATTAGATGTTTTAGAAGGAGTTCCCCAGGGAATTGCGTTAGATTTAATGCAAGCGGGTGCTGTTGAACGTCATGACCGACACGTTACAGGGACTAACAATTATGAAGATACGGCGGGTTCAGATATTGTGGTAATTACGGCTGGAAAACCTCGAATTCCAGGGATGAGTCGAGATGATTTAATTAGTATTAATGCCAAAATTGTAGCGGAGGCTGCGAAAAAGTCTATTCAATATTCCCCTGATGCGGTGTTAATTACTGTCACGAATCCTCTTGATATTATGACTTATATTGCCTGGAATGTGACGAAGGTTGAACCCCATCGAGTAATGGGGATGGCGGGGGTTTTAGATTCCGCACGATTTGAAGCTTTTTTAGGAATAGAGTTAGGAATGTCTGTGTCAAATATTGATGCAACCGTATTAGGAAGTCATGGCGATTTAATGGTTCCTTTACCTCGTTATACCACAGTTAACGGCATTCCCATTACAGAATTAATCGAGCCAGAAACGATTAATAAAATTGTTGAACGTACCCGCCAAGGAGGGGGAGAAATTGTTGAATTATTAAAAACGGGAGGAGCTTATTTTGCACCCGCATCTTCGGTGAGAATTATGGTTGAATCAATTTTACGTCAACAATCGAGACTATTACCCACCTGTTGTTATTTACAAGGACAATACGGTTTAAATGATATTTTCCTAGGGGTTCCAGCTTGGTTAGGATGTCGAGGAGTTGAACGAGTTTTAGAACTCGATTTAACAGAATCCGAACATGAAGCCTTAATGAAATGTGCAGAATCTGTTCGAGGAGGAATTAATCAAGCATTAGAAATATTGAACGTTTGAAATTTGTAGGGGCGGGGTCTTCCCGCCCTAACTCAAGGATAACTAATAACTAACAACTGTTTTGATTCTAAATTTATCGTAAGGGCGAGGAGACCTCGCCCCTACAACTGATTACTTGTTTTGGCTATAAGTTGCCATCGGTTCTTTAATCCAGCGAATATAAAAATGTCGGAAAGTGGATTTTAAGACACGAGGTAAACCAAAATCGATGGGAACTAAAGCATCGGGTAATTTCCAGTCGGAAACTTGTAATTCTTTTGGAGTTAATAACGGATAATTAATGTCTGTTAATTCAGAACATAATCCCAATCGTTGAGAAGCGGCAACAGTAGGAACCAAGCTCGGATCAACCTGAAGCAGATCAACAAGGGTTCTATCGAGGGAAAAAACGTGATCAGAAGCGGCTAAAATCCCTAATTCACGGGGTTCACCTCCACTGGGGCCATTACCTTCATGACCGATAATAGCATCTAAAATCGTTAAATTAGGGTTAATGGCTCTTGCGGTTTCTACTAACATTTCCCCAAACCGATTAACATCTTTTCCGGCTTCTAAATGCCACCAAGCTTTCATTTTTCCGGGGACACAACCAAAGAGGTTTTTAACTCCCATGGTTAGGGTAAGTTGAACGTGGGATTTTAGTTTGGGTAAATTAATCACCACATCCGCTTCCATCGCTTCTTTACTTAACCGTAAATGATCAAACCCTTCACTAACAGTTTGATAACGTTTCCCCTGAAATTCTACAATAGGCAAATTTAACGATTCAATCAAGGGTAAATAACCATTAGCACGGGCGACTCCCAAAGCACTCCCAAAGGCGGGACTATCCCCTAAAAAAGGTTTTCCTCCCGCCTCAATCACCAGTTTAGCAACGGCAGCCACCAATTCCGGTCGGGTAACGCATTCTTTTGTAGGACGACTTCCCGTTAATAAATTGGGTTTGAGAAGAACGCGATCACCCGGTTTTACAAAGGCTGTTATGCCGCCCCAAGGTTCCAGTAATGTTTTCAAGGACGTTTCTAGGGCTTGAGGGTGATAAGAATTAGCCCGAATTAAAGACACAGTTGGCATAAATCTGGAATCCTATAGGATGATTTAATCTATTAAGTAAGATGGCACAAGTTGAGTTATTCAGTAACTTTGAAACGACCGACTGCACCCCGATGTAGGGCGGTTACCCGTTGAGAATTCAGGAAAATTCCCTCTCCTTCTAGTTCCATAACCGGGGGTTTCAACTCGACTTTTTCCACTTTTGCCATATTAATCATGACCGTTTGATCAACCAGATGAAAGGTTAGCCAAGCTTGATTTAACAGTTGGGAAAGTAGGGGGGCTAATTCCGCCGAGGGAATGGGAATGCTAAAGGTTTCATCGTGGCCGTTGTCATAATAAAAGGTGATTTGCGTTGCTGTGGTCGCATTGTATTCTGCAAAAGACCCTTTGGGCATAGGTCAACTTCTCCTAAATGGGGCAATTTCACCAAGGAATTGAACGTTCCCACCTTATCTTAGATCGATATAGAATAATATTAATCTTAGTTGTTCACTTTTTTGATTGCGAGAATGTCTAAATCTCCTCATCCTGGTAATATCTTTCTGGAAAATGTCCCTTGGCAGGATTTAGAAACGATTATTTTTAAACGGCAAAAAAATGGAGAGACTTTACTCACCTATGATAATGGGCGTTTGGAACTGATTACTCCCTCGCCTCTCCATCAAGAGTATCGTGAAATTTTAGAAGAATTTATTATTGCTTTATTGGATTTATACAATATTAATTATCGGGGTTTAGGGTTCACCCTTTGGCAAAGACCCGATTTAAAAATTAGTTTAGAAGTGGATAGTTGTTTTTATATTCAAAATTTACCTAGGATTGAAAAACTATTGACGATTAGTTTACCTGAAAATCCTCCCCCGGATTTAGTTTTGGAAATTGATTTAACTTATAAATCTCTTTCCAGACGTTCTCTCTATGCCCGTTTAGGGATTCCTGAAGTTTGGCGGTGTGATGAAAATAAATTGAAAATTTATCAGTTAAATGAGGGAGAATATCAACAAGTTTCTCACAGTTTCGTATTTCCTGAAATAGCCCTAGAAGGTTTACCGCAAATTATTAAAAATAATATCAAATCCGGGCGGGTTGCCGTGCGTCGGGAGTTTCAAAAATGGTTAATGACGGTTTAGGAAATCAGCAATGACATTACTATTATTAGGAGAATTTGAAAACCCTGAAGTTTGGGTTTCTGCACTCCAAACTTATCAACCGCAGTTAAAGATTGAGGTTTATCCTGATGTTGAAAATTTAGCAGAGATTGATGCAATTTTAGCGTGGATGCACCCATTGGGAGTGATTGAAAAATTCCCTAATTTAAAAGTCATTATCTCAACAGGTGCAGGTGTTGATCATATTTTACGAGATCCGAATTTACCTCCTGATATTCCAATTGTACGGTTAGTGGATGACTCTTTAACCTCGCAAATGTCGGAATATATTTTATTAGCGGTTTTACAGTATCATCGTCAATTGATAGCTTATAAAACTCAACAAAGTCAAGGGGTATGGCAAGGATTACCTCCTAGAAATACAGCTAATTGTACCGTTGGAATTTTAGGGTTAGGGGTTTTGGGTTTAGATATTGCTCAAAAACTCAAGATGATGGGATTTTCGGTGAGAGGTTGGAGTCGAACCCCTAAAGTTTTAGACACTATTAATTGTTTTTTAGGTGAGAAAGAATTTAAGTCATTTTTAAGTGAATGTGAGATATTAGTGTGTTTGTTACCTTTAACCCCAAAAACCGAAGGAATTTTAAATCAAAATACCTTTTCAGCTTTACCTCAAGGCGCCTATTTAATTAATGTAGCACGGGGGAAACATTTAGTTGAAGAAGATTTATTAAATGCTTTAAAATCCGGTCAACTTTCCGGTGCTTGTTTGGATGTTTTTCAAATTGAACCCTTACCGAAAAATCATCCTTTTTGGGCTCATCCAAACATTACAATTACCCCCCATATTGCCGCAAAAACTATTCCGGCTTGTGTAGCACCTCAAATTATTGACGCGATTAACAAAAGTCAAGGGGGATTATTATTAAATAATACCGTTGATGTATCCAGAGGATATTAATTGACTAGATACAATGATTTCAAATAATCCCGGCTTGTTGAAAAATTTGCTGGGGGGTAAATTGCAATCCTTCTAATAAATTATCCGTTAAAATTGCCTCATCTCGTTTTGTTTGAGGTGGTGCATCGGGATAAAAAATAGTAATGCTTTTAGCTTTCGGGTCAATAACCCAAACCCTCAATACTCCAGCATTAAGATAATCAATGGCTTTTTCACTCATTTGACCAAAGGTTTGATCCGGCGATATAATTTCTATCACTAATTCAGGGGGAACTGGACAAGCTTCATCAATAAATCGGTCTAAAGGTAGACGACTATAGGAAATATAAAGTAAATCAGGAATTGGAACCCAATCTCGATTATTTTTTTTGAGAATAACCGCCCATTCTATGCCAATTTCTCCTTGATTTTGACACCATTGAGTTAAGAGGGTACATAAAGTTCCTCTAATTCGAGAATGAAAACGTTTGGGTGGTATTTTGGGAATTGCTTCTCCATTAATCAATTCATAATTTAAGTCGGTTTCAGGAAGGGTGAGAAATTCATCGAGAGTAAGTTGAGTTTTGATTGTTACCATCAGTTGATTGCTCAAATGGGTGTTAGCTTGAGTTCGGGTATTGAATTGATTATAACAAGATTACAGAACATTTATTTTGTAGCCAAGACAGGCTTTCCAGTCAATACAACCTGTTCGATAATATCCGCGTAAACTCCAAAACGCCACTTTCGTTGTTCCAATGCTCTGCATTACAATGCTAACTTTGAGGCTCTACCTCAAATTAACAGGTTGCCACACTATAACTTTACCATCTTTACTTCCGCTAATTAACTTTTTACCATCAGGAGTAAATACAACAGCAGTAACCGCTTTGTCATGTTTTTCTAGTGTGCAAATAGGCGATAACTGGGGATTTTCTAAATCCCAAATTTGTATTATTGTGTTATCACAACCAGTCGCAATCAAGGAACCATTGGGACTAAATGCAACGCAATTAATGGGTTGAGATTGTTTCCAATCAACAGGATACTCTTCTTCTGTTTTTACATTCCATACCTTAATTGCACCGCCATCACTTCCGCTTACTAAAAATTGTCCATCTGGACTAAAAGCCAAGGAATTTATAGGAAATTTATCCGATGGTGTCGGGAAAATTTCTTTTTTATTTGATATTTTCCATAGCTTAATATAACCCCGACTATCTCCACTAGCAAGTAGTCCATTATTAGAATCAACCGCTAAACATCTAACATCATCAGAATGACCCGGAAGTTCACCTCGTTCTATTCCTTCACATTCTGCATCCCACAGTTTAATTTTTTCACCACAAGCACTAAAAACTATTTTACTATCAGGACTAAATATCACTGCTTTAACTCTTGTTGGGTTGAACTGTCCTTGTGTTCCTAAATCTTTACAGTCATGGGTGTTTAAATTATAAAGTTTTATTTTATTGTAATCGAATCCTTCAATCATAGCAGTAGCAATTAACTCGCCTGTAGAATTAACTACAATTGGAGTAAGAAAGCCCCCCAACGATTTTCTTGTTCCAGAAAATTTAGAAATAGGTTCTTTTTCTGAAATTTTCCAGACAACAACATCAGAATCATAGCGTGCAGCAAAATTTTCTGAATCAGGGAAGACGGCTAAGGAAGCCACTTCTTCATTATTATATGTTTTTTCATCTATAATCTCCCAAGAACTATAATTAAGTTCTAATATTTCTTGTTGTGGCAAAGAAAGCTGCTGTTTTTCACCCGCAATATACGCAGTAAGTTTAATCAAGTTTAAAGATTGAGCAGAAGGTTCTATATATTTTATTGACTGTGAAGGAAAAATTGAAATCCTTGTTATTGATTCCCAAAACTCTCGATAATAGCTGATAACTTGTTGATGTGCTTCTTCTAAATGTTGTTCAGTCACAACAATATCTTTATCTTTGAGAAGTCCCTGGAAAACTAAACCTTCTATCAAAGATATTTCTCGACCAACTGAATCTTTTAAACAACCATTACCATCAATTCCCGTATTTTCTACGGTTGCTTCAATAATTCGATAAATTATCGTGAAATCTGCGGCTTTAGAATACAAAATTTCTCGATACAATGCAGTTCCTTGTTCTGTTATATCTCCCTCTGTTACTCTAGCAAGTATATTACCTATGCCTGCTTCACAAATAAAATTAGGAGCAACAACAGTTCGATAGTCGAGATATTGATTACGGCTCACTAAAAAACACCAAGCTTTAAGATCATCCATCATCGCTTTAAATTAGATTCAGGGAAATTATAGTCCAGTCGGTTTTGAATACCTAAGAAACACTTAATGGTGTAATTGAGGGCAGTTTCTTCATCAGTAACTTTTTTAAGAGCTTCTTCCTTTTCTCGCTGTAACTGTAACTTCCTATTGTTAGCAAGTTCTCTCTTTTGTTCAATAGGAGTATCTAATAATTCTATTAACCTTTCTAATATATCGGCAGTAAATTGATATTTTTTAGGCAAATATTGACTAACTATACTAACGGCTTCACCAGCTATCCCGCCTAGCCATTCCCAGAAAGTAACATTAGCTTTAACATCAATTGAAATATCAGAAATTTCTTTTTTTTGTTCCATTATCTCTTTTAGTTTTGTCTGAATCATATCAGGCAAAACACAAGCTAGAGGAACTTCAACTTGAAAAGGTTTAGGTAAAGCTTGAAAATTTTTTGCCATACTTCCATCCTTTTGCAATGTAGCAAAATCTTTGCCTACCGCACTAATAGGAATTAATCGAATGGGAATATTACCCCTGCTACGAGTTCTAATTAAATTATTAAATTCAGGAATTTTGTATAAACAATCTATAATTTCTTCTAAAGTATATCTTCCTTCAAGAATATCCCATTTACTAATCACAAAATGAATAGGTTTATTTTGGATTTCTTGCATGATATTCAGCATATTAGGAAAATCGTTAACAGCCCAAACCCGACCCAATGCTTCACCCTGCATTAAAGCAAGAAGTCTTTGACCATCCAGCAAACCTAGTAAAGCATCCGCATTTTTAAGTTGATTATCAAATTCGGGATCGTCTTCTCCCATTTCATCATTAATTCGACCTCCAGCATAGTCCAGATAAGTAAACTGACAAGCTGAGTAAATGGGTAAACCCTCAGTTTGGACACGGCAGGTAAATGTCCATTCAGAAACCTCGCTGTAGGTTGTTCCTTTAGGCCATTTTTCATCAACGGCAATTTGTGTATAAAGGTTGTTTAAGCGTTTCCGTTTTTCTGGACTTTCAACTTGAAGGAAAAAGCCTGTATCCCCCTGTGTTGATAACTTTTTGTATAGACTGGCGAGGAAAACGGTTTTCCCTGAACCAGATGGCCCTAGCATAATAACCGAATAAGTATTCATGCGAATTCGTGAAGTAAATCCTCAAGGTTGCTGTTGCGTCCCCTGATCTAGCATCCGTCAACAGGGGGATTTTGTCTGTCGGAAATATCGGATATTTTGTCGGATATTTTGTCGGATTTGTCGGATTTGTCGGAAAGTCGGATATAATACAATAAAACCCAGCTAATTCTTGACATGGATATTCAAGAAGTCCTAACACTTGCGGATAATCTCATATTTGCAAGTACGGGAAAACATTTAGACCATCTGCAAAAAGCGATACTAGAGGGAACGTTACAGGGTCAAACCTATACCAAAATTGCTGAGGATATCCATTCTAGTGAAGGTCATATTCGAGATTTGGGTTCGGAAATTTGGAGAATTTTCTCAAAAGAATTTGGAGAGACTGTTAATAAATCTAATTTTAGAGCTATTTTAGAAAAAGCTAATTTTTATAATTATTCATCAGCGATTGGTCGAGATTATGTAACTGTTAATAATGTTAATATTTGTTCTGAGGTAAGAGGAGCCCAAGCGCAACAACGGGGTCAGGATAGAGTTTGTTTAGATTGGGGAGATGCACCGGAAATATTGACGTTTTATGGTCGTCAAGAAGAAGAAAATTGTTTAACCGAATGGATGATTAAAAAATGTTACCGTTTAATCACACTTCTGGGAATAAGTGGAGTCGGTAAAACCAGTTTAGCATTACATTGTGTTGAACCTATCAAATCTGAATTTCACACGATTATTTATCGCAGTTTACGATTTTGTCCAAGTTTAGAAGAGATTTTAACTCATTGTTTAGAAGTATTTTCTGAGTCTTCCATTATTCCTCCCACTTTAGATGCTAAATTGACTCAACTTTTCAAATATCTCCGTCAATATCGCTGTTTAATTATTCTGGATGATGTTCAGATGTTATTTGCACCTCAAGAATTAGCCGGATGTTATCAAGCGGGCTATGAAAATTATCGCTTATTTTTCAAACAAATTGCTGAGGTTTCCCATCAAAGTTGTTTAATGCTCTTAAGTTCAGAAAAACCCAGAGAGGTTGCAGAATTAGAATTAGAACATGATACTATTTTTTCTTTAGTATTAGGAAGTTTAGGACAAGCATCTAAACAAATTTTAAGGGATCAAAAATTAAGGGATGAAACCGAATGGAATGAGTTAATTAAACGCTACGAAGGTCATCCCCTGGGATTAAAGTTAACGGCGGCTTTAATTCAAGAATTTTTTGGGGGATGTGTCTCTGAATTTTTGCAGTGTTCCCCACCGATTTTATGTGAACCCTTGCAATTTCGATTGTATCAACAACTAGAACGTTTAACAACCTTAGAAATGAAAATAATAAATACATTGGCTCATGAAGATCAACCTTTAAATTTATCTGCAATCAATCACAACATTCAGTTATCTTATCCCGAATTTTTGAAAGGTTTGCAATCTTTAAATTTGCGGTTATTTTTGAAAAAGTTTGAACAAAATAATATAAAATTATTTACTCTTGACCCTTTGTTAAGACATTTTTTAAAACATACTATTTCTTCAGAATAAAAGTGATCTTTTGTCTAAAACTAAAAACAGAGTTTATAATCGTTTTAACCTAACGTATATAATCTCCTATCCTGTCTATAGCGCTACTTGAAGAGGGAACAGGGAACAGGGAACAGGGAACAGGGAACAGTAAGAAGTGAAAGGGTTTGAGAATTCATAAATGTCCTAACCGTAATGCGTAGCGCTATACAAAAATTATCATCTGATTATTCTAAACCACAACATTTAATGATAATAGTTGCTAATTTTTGGGCGGCTCCGGGTTTCCCTCTAACTTGTCGTAAACGCTGGCCCATGGCTTCTAATTGTTGAGGATGGTCTAAATAATTTAAGACTAAATTAGCGATATCTTCGGGTTGAAGTTCTCCCACTAATTCGGGTACAATTTCCTGTTTTGCCCAAATATTTGGCCATGCGAATAGTTTACCTTGTTTTAACACGAATTGATTAATAATTTTAGCAAAAATAGATCCTAATCCGGGTAAATTTGCTAAAATTCCGGGTATCCCATCCCAAGAACGCATGGCATCTAATTGTTGAGTAGGTAATAATACAATCATGGGAACAGCTAATGCTCCTAATTCGGCGGTATTGGCTCCAACTGTGGTTAAACAAATTTGACAGTTTGAAAGTAAATCATAAGCAGGAAAGGATGTATAAAGTTCTATTTTGATGCCGTTTTGAGTTTCTAAATAAGCTGGATCTCCTAAATGAAGTTGTGCTGAAATTCCGCCAAATTTTGCTATAATGGGGTTATATTGAGGATCTGCAAAACGAGCTAAGGTTTGTAAATCTAAGGTAGGCGCAACAGGAATAATAAATCGAATTTGAGGTCGTTTTTGGTGTAAATATTCAACAATGGCTAAGGTTAAGGGGATACCTTGGGTTAATTTTGCTGCTTTAGAACCGGGTAATAAACCAATGATAATCTCATCAGAAATTATAGCGGAAGAACCTGATAAACTCACATCTGCCATTAAATCTCCGATGACTTCTAATTTACTTTGATAGGGTTGGGGAATAGTGTCTAAAATCTCGGATTTCATTACCCCAAAACGATTAATATAGCGCCACCAACGCGCTTCCCATTCGGCATAAATAACGCTACGATAGCCTAAGCGTTTACTAATAACTACGGTAAAAAATTGATCTCCTCCTAAAAATAAAACGACACCTTTTTGATACCAGTCCCAATTTTCTGCGGTTTTTCCAAATAACAAAAATTTCCAAAAATATTCTGCCCCTTGAACTCGATCAATTTCTGGGTAAGAACGAGCAATATTAGCTTCTTTTCCAGTTGCATTGGGACAGGGAGATAATATTAAAGAAATTCTGGCTTGAAATGGTTGATTTTGTAGCTGTTCTCGTAAGGCTTGAACAACGGGACGCACCCAAGTTGTAATTTCACCAGGGCCATTAGAAAGAATTAAAATATCAATATTATTTTCCATATTAAAGCAGAGAATTACGAATTGGGAATTACGAATGGAGAATGGAGAATGGAGAATGGAGAATGGAGAATGGAGAATGGAGAATGGAGAATGGAGAATGGAGAAT